>JBKBXK010000215.1:0-3967 GCA_046314095.1 Thermaurantiacus sp.
CCGGCTGCGATCGTGAATGTCGCCTCGATGCTGTCGCTCCGGCCGGGCGCGCCCGTTGCCGCCTATTGCGCCGCAAAGGCCGGTATGGTGGCACTCTCCCAGGCCGCGGCGTTGCACTTTGCGCACAGCGGGGCCGGCATCCGTGTGAACACCGTGCACCCCGGCGCAGTCCTCACCCCGATGCTGGAGCGATATACCACCATGGACCCGAATCTTTCCCGCGAAGAGGCGCTGGCTGCCGTCGCAGCCAACCATCCGATGGGGCGTGTCGGTGAGGCGGAGGAAGTGGCAGAGGCCATCCTCTGGCTCGCCTCGCCGCTTTCCTCCTTCACCACCGGCGCCATGCTTCCTGTCGATGGCGCTGGGCATATCCGGGATTGAGTTGATGCCACAGCCCAGCGAGGAGACGCCAGGCCCCGTGCAGGTTCATCTGGTGGCTGGCGGAAAATATCACGATATCGACCATGCCCGGCTCGAGCTTCTGAAGCTGTTTGCCGAAGAGCCGCGGATTCGCGCGACTGTGGCGATGGACTTCGGCGATCTCGACCGGCTTGCGGAATGTGCGCTGCTGGTGAGCTACACGGTCGACGTTCTGCCGACGCCGGAGGAGACCGAGGCAATACGCGCCTGGCTGGAGGCCGGCGGCCGATGGCTGGTGCTGCACGGAACGAACTCGATCCTTCGGTTTCGCGAGGATGGGCTGGTGGATTGCCCGACCGATCGGGACGACGTGATGCAGCTCATCGGGACGCAGTTCGTCGCCCATCCGCCCATCGGCCCCTTCAAGGTGGAGGTGGTTCCAGAGTTGGCAGACCACCCCCTCGTGGCGCGGGAGACCGACTTTGAGGTGGTGGACGAGCTCTATCTGCAGCGGATTGTCACCGACGATATGAAGGTCTTCCTGAGAACCCGCTTTTCCGGAGAGGCAACGGGTTTCGTCCAGTCGCGCTGGCAGGATGCGGAAGTGCCGATCCTGGCAGAGCGGCGGCAGGGGCAGGGGAGGGTCCTCTACTATGCGCTCGGGCATTCGAGGGGCCACTATGATCTCGAGATTTTCACGCCTTTCTGGGCACATCCCGAACGCTGCGCGTGGAATTATCCTGTCCATACGCGGCTGCTGAGGCGCTGTCTCCGCTGGGGCATCGGCGAGCTGGAGAGCTGAGACATGCACATGGCCTTCACTGCCGATGAGCTGGAGTTCCGGGAGGAGGTGCGCGCCTTTCTTGATGCAAATCTGCCCGAGCATCTGCGCGAGGGGGCCCGCAACACGCCTTCGGTGTTCGTGGAGCCTGATATCGGCGACGAATGGCAGCGCATCCTGCACGCGAAGGGCTGGGCGGGCTACAACTGGCCGGCCGAGCATGGTGGCACCGGCTGGGGCCCGGTCAGGCGCTACATCTTCGAGAAGGAGTGCGCGCTTGCGGGCGCGCCTGCGCTTTCCGTGCTCGGCCTCAAGCTGGTTGCCCCCATCATCATTGCCCACGGGACGCCAGAGCAACAGCAGCGTTTCCTGCCGCATATTCTCGATGGCTCGGAAAAATGGTGCCAGGGCTATTCCGAGCCCGGTGCGGGATCCGACCTTGCCTCCCTCAGAACCCGAGCCACGCTGTCCGAAGATGGCAGCCACTATCGGGTAACCGGCTCGAAGATCTGGACCACGCACGCCCATTTCGCCGACTGGATGTTCTGCCTGGCCCGCACCGACCCGGAGGCCAAGCCACAGCGCGGCATCAGCTTCCTCCTGCTGTCCATGCATCAGCCGGGCGTCGAGATCCGGCCGATTGTGACCCTCGCCGGCGATCATGAAGTGAACCAGGTGTTTCTTGATGGCGCCGAGGCGCTGGTCGCGCACCGTATCGGCGCCGAGGGGCAGGGGTGGGAGATAGCGAAGTATCTGCTTGAGAACGAGCGCGGCGGCAGTTGCGCGGCACCGCGGCTTCTGGCCGAGATTTCCGCGCTCCGCCGGCTGGCCGACGGGGAGCCTGGCGGCGTCAACGGCGCATGGGGGCACTGCGAACGTGTGCGTCTGCGGCTCGCCCGCCTCGAACTGGAGGCCCAGGCGCTGGAGGTCACCGAGTTGCGGATTCTCGCCGAGCTGAAAGCCGGGCGGCGGCCGGGCCCGCAAACGTCGGTGGTGAAGCTGATTTCCTCATCGCTGAGGCAGAAGATCGACGAGCTTGCAGTAGACCTGTTCGGGCCGCTCGGGCTGCAACTGCCGCCCGAACGGCCGCTCTATGGCAACAGCGCGCCGGAGCCAGTGGGCAGCCGCCCTGCGCAGCTTGCCATGCCCACCTATCTCAACAGCAGGGCGTGGACGATCTTCGGCGGCACCAATGAGGTGCAGAAATCGATCATTGCGAAGACGGTTCTCGGCCTTTGAAAAGCCGGGCGATTCTTCTCGCAACGGCGCTTGTAGCGATACCTGTCGCCTCGGAACCCTTGGCTGGCGTCTATCATCTGGAGGGTGTGCGCGAGGCAGCCGGGACCATCGAACTGACAGCCGACGGCCGATTTCTCTATGTGCTGAGCTATGGCGCCCTCGACGAGCGGTCTGCCGGGATCTGGCGTCGGGAAGGGCTGCGGCTTCTGCTGCGGACCGAGCCGAAGCCCAGGCTGCCCCGGTTCGAGCTCGTGGAGGCAGGCCGCGGGCCAGCTGGCACCTTCGGCCTTCTGGTGGAGGATCAACAAGGCAATCCGATACCGAACCTCGAGGTTTCGGTGCACCTGTCAAGCGGCGAGACAGAGGTCGCTCACTCCGAGCATGACTGGCTGGAAGGCGAGCTTCCCCCAGGTGTCAAGCCGCTGAGCCTCATCATCCGCATTCCCGTTTTCGATGTGTGGTCCGAAGTGTTCCCGGTGGACCCCGAAGCAGGCAATCGCATGCGAATCCGGCTTGATCCGGCTGACCTCGGGGTTCGTGATTTCGCGGACGAGGCGCTTGAGATCCGCACGGACGGGCTGGGGTTTCCAGGCGATGAACCGGGAATCTGGCGCCGATCGGATTGATGCCGCAAGGCCACATCCGGCTGGGAACGCGCCGCTTTGGCATCAACTTGTCTGGACAAATCGCTCTCCTGTCTTTCAGCTAGCGCCAAGGGAGACATGCGCATGACATTGATTCGCCTTCTCGGTTCCGTTGCCGTGGCCGCAGTTGCGGCGCCGGGCCTTGCCCAGGGTCAGGAGCCTGTCGACGCTACGGCCGGAGCCTTCAGCGACGAGATCCTTGTCACGGCGCGCAAGCGCGAGGAATCCCTCCAGGATGTCCCGGTTGCGATTACCGCCTTTACGGCTGACGAAATCAAGTCCGCCCGGGTGGAGAGCCTTGCCGACGTTGCCAAGCTGACGCCGGGCTTGAATTTCACGCCGCTGTTCGGCGCTCAGAATCAGCTTCCCATCATCCGTGGCGCTGCGCAGACGTTCGGCCAGCTCAACGTCGGCGTGTTCCTTGATGGCGTCTATCTCTCCGGCAAGGCGGCAGTCGATCTCGAGCTGAATGATCTTGAGCGCATCGAAGTCGTTCGCGGGCCACAGTCCGCGCTCTATGGCCGGAACACTTTTGCCGGCGCCATCAACTATGTTACGCGGCGACCGGCTGCCGAGCCCGAGGCGCGTGCAGAGGTAACGGTCGGCGACCGGGGCCTCATCAAGGTCTCGGGCGCTGCGTCCGGTCCGCTTGGAGATACGCTTCGCGTTCGTGTCGGCGGTTTCTACCGCAACCACAATGGCTGGTATCGCAGCAGCATCGATGGCGGCCGGGTCGACTTTTCCGAAACCTGGGGCGGGATTCTGACGCTCGAATGGCAGCCAGCGGACAATGTGCTCGTCACCTGGCGCGGCTCCTACTCCGACGAGCGCTCGGGCCAGCCGCCTTCGAGCGTCATCCGGACCAACGCCGCGCCCGCGCTCACGCCACCGCCGCGGAACCTGCTGTTTATCGGCCAGGTCCCGTCGATCCCGCGCGATGGCG
>JBKBXK010000216.1:0-3963 GCA_046314095.1 Thermaurantiacus sp.
ACCGCCATGCGCCGCTCGATCGTTCCCGAGAAACGGCGCACGAACGGCCCCGGGCGGCCGGCGTTCCGAACCGACGGCTGCGGCAGCACGACTGCGAGCCGCGCGGCCTGGTTGGCGGTGAGCCGCGCCGCTGTGGTTCCGAAATGATGCGCCGCGGCAGCCTCGACACCCCACACGCCGGGCGCGAACTCGATGTGGTTGAGATACATCTCCATGATCCTCGGCTTGCCCCAAAGCCCCTCGATCAGGATTGTGAACCATGCCTCCAGACCCTTCCGGAGCCATGTGCGCTCGTGCCAGAGAAAGATGTTCTTGGCGGTCTGCTGGCTGATGGTGGAGCCGCCGCGCAACCGCCGGCCGGCCGCGGTTTCCGCCTTGGCGGCCTCGATCGCCTCGACATCGAAACCGCGATGCGTGCAGAAGCCCGAATCCTCGGCCGCGATCACGGCCCGGACCATGTTGGGGCTGATGGCGGCGAGCGGCACCGGCCGGTGCGTCACCTCCAGGCCCTGCACCCGGTCGCGAAGGATCACCCAGGTGGTGGGCGGGTTGAACCAGCGCAGCACGCCCGCCCACAGGACCGAGAGGGCCACCAGCGCCAGACCCAGGAGGACGGTTGCGCGGACCAGCCGCCGGATCATTCAAGCCGCATTTCAACCGCGACCACGCAATCCCCCAGTATCTCCGCCCAGCGGGCCACGCCCCCGGCATCGGAGATGCCGTCCTGCCGCACCTCGAAGCCGATATAGGCAATCGCGCCGGCCTCGGCGTGGCGGTCCATGCTGTAGTTGAGGATGCGCCCCGAATAGGGCTCGTTGGCGCCGACCGGTCCGCCGACCCGCCGATCTCTGCCAAGCTCGGCCAGCGCCAGGCCGGCGGCGCGCATGTCGTGGTTCCAGAGGATCGCGACGGGCCAGGGGCGGAGCCCCGGTTCGGCGGCAAGGACGGGCGTGAAGCTGTGCACGCTGACCAGAAGCGACGGCCGGTGCCGTGCGATCCCCTCTGCGAGCGCCCGGTGATAGCCGATGTGGATGACCTTGCGGGCCGCGCGAGCCGGTCCGTCCAGCCCGACATTGCCGGGAACCGGCACGCCGTCGCTGGCCTCGGGCCCGAAGCCGGGATGGTCGATCGGCCGGTTGCAGTCGGCCACCAGGCGGGACCAGCGGCCGAGGATTGCGGGGGCATCGAGCCGCGCGGCCAGCGCTTCGGTGAGAGGCCCGGCACCGATGTCGAGCGCGATATGGGTTTCCATCGCAGCGGTCGGCAAGCCGAGATCAACCCCGTCGGGCACCAGATTCGAGGCGTGGTCGCAGACGAGGAGCGGGCCGCCGGCCCGGCCCGCAATCCACCGGAAGGGCGTCACGGGGCCGAGCGGAAGCGGGGCGGGCGCTTTTCGCGGAAGGCGGTGACGCCCTCGCGAAAATCCGCGCCCTCGAAGGCGGCATCGAACATGGCGGCTGTTGCCGGATCGTCATCGCCCTGCCCGTCAAGAATGCGGCGGACAATCGCCTTCGTGGCCCTTTGGCTGGAAGGAGCGGCAGCGAGCAGCTCGGCGATGGCTGCATCGGCGGCCGCGGCCAGGTCCTCTGCCACGGCATCGACGAGGCCGATTGCATGGGCCTCCGCGGCGGGCAAGAGCACGCCCGTGTAGAGCATGCGCTTTGCCCGCGCCGGACCGACGAGATCCACCAGCAGCCTGGTATCGTGCAGCGAATAGACGAGGCCGAGGCGCGCCGGGGTGATGCCGAGCCGGGCCCTGGGGCTTGCAATGCGCATGTCGCAGGCAATCGCAAGCCCGCAGCCGCCACCGACGCAGTCCCCGTCGATCAAGGCGAGCGTTGGGACCGGCAGTCTGGCAAGCCCGTGCTGAACGGCGCGGATGGCCGCCTGATTGGCACGGCGCCAGGCCGGATCGGTGCTGGCGCCGGCAAACTCGTGGATGTCTGCGCCCGCGCAGAACATGCCGGGCGTGGCAGATTCCAGCACCACGGCGCCAAGGCCCTCGTCTTCTGCCAGGTACGCGACCAGTGCTGCAAGACGCTCCCAGCCTGTCTGGTCGAGCGCGTTGCGACGCTCCGGCCGGGCCAGCCGGATCCGGGCCAGCCCGCCCTCGCGTTCAAGCTCGACGCCTTCTTGCACATCGTCCCTCTGGCATGACGCCGCAGCCGGCTCAAGGAAGCGCAGTGATGCGCACCCGGAAAACGGGAAGGGCGGCGGCCACCGGAGTGACCACCGCCCTTGGGGTTCGACAGGCCGAGGGGGGAGGGAAGGCCTGTCGGTTGGGAGTTGTCGCTTTGCCCTGCCGCAGCAGCGCAGGACCGGTTGTTACCTTGCCGAGGCGATCGGCGTCTGCGCCATCACTGCGGCGAGATCGGTGCCGAGCGTGCGTGCCGCAGCCTGGAACTTCTTCTGCGCTTCGAGCCGGTTGCGGGCATCGCAAAGCGCTTCGCCAAGGGCGATGTTGCGCACGGCGCGGCGCTGGGTCGCCTGATCGGCGCCCTCGGCGATGGTGCGCAGCGCAGCCGGTGCGGCGGCGCAGACGTCGGACGAGGCGGTCGCCGGAACGGCCGTGAAGGCGAGGGCTGCAGCGACGGAAGCGAGGATCACGCGCATTGTTTGTCTCCTGTTGCCGAGGCGAAAGGTTCGCCCCGCCGGTTGACTCCAACTGCCCGGAAGGTTCCGGACCGATGAACTGAGCATCGCTCAGCCAACTGAGTGCGACTTAGACTATCACTCAGTTCTTCGTCAACGAGAAATTTGAGTGTCACTGGAAAGTTGTTGTGCGGTGCATCACGGAGCTCTGAGGTGAGAAGGTTTTTCCAAACTTCAACAGAGAGTTGTCTGCGACCTCACAATTTTGCCATGCGGCAGACATGCATGGCTCGCATGCGCCGAGGACATGCGGCAAACGGACTGCGGTACGGAAAATTTCAGCACGTTCCGAGTCTCACTCGAAAACGTGGGAGCGAATCAGGCCTCGCCCTCGGTCTCGATCAGCGACGCTGCCAGCGCGTCCCTCGCCGACTTCCCGCCCCAGAGCACGAACTGGAAGACCGGGTAGTAGCGCTCGCACTCGTCGATGGCTGCATCGACAAGCGCCTCCGTCTCGACCAGCCCGAGCGACGGCTCCCCGTCGCCGCCCACCAGCACTGCATGGCGGAACAGCACTGCGCCATCTGCCGACCAGAGTTCGAAATGGCCCAGCCAGAGTTGTTCGTTGATGAGACCCAAAGCCTCGTAGAGCGTCGTGCGGGTCGCCGGTTCAGCACGGCTGGCGGACACGCCGGTCATGGCGATGAACTGGAGCACACGCTCTTCCTCGCGCCACAGGGCCCGAAGCTCGTAATCGGACCAGCTGCCCTTCACCGTGGCGACGATTTCCTCGTCACCGGCGCGCTCGAACGCCCAGTTATGGCTGCTGAAATATTGCTCCAGCATGTCGATGGGCGCTGCACCTTCGAACGCCATTTCGCTGTCGAGGCCAATCATATGGCAGGATCCTCAATCAAATGTGGCTCTCGCCCTACCTGGCCACAACATGTTGCGGCCGATGCGGCGAAACTGCAAGCCCCGGATAGCCCGGGGTGCCAGATTCCAGTGGATAAGCTCAGTCGGCCTTGCCCTTTGCGGCAAGCTCTGCCTTCAGCGCCTCGAGCTCGGCGCGGGTGTTGGCGGCAAGTTCCTTCACCGCTTCGAACTCCTCGCGGGAGACAAAACCCTCACCTGCGACCATCTCGCGCATCCGCTCGCGGAAGCGCTGCTCGGCCTCGCGTCCGGCGCCCGCCATGGTTCCGGCAACGCTCGACATCAGCCGGGCGAAGTCCTCGAACATGGGGTTGTCCTTCTGCATTTCCGTCTCCGCGCGGTTGGTGCCTCAGGCGCCCGGGTTCAGGACCGCAAGGCGCCAGTTGAGCAGCGCTGCATAGCTCAGCCAGACAAGATAGGGAACCATCGCCCAGGCGA
>JBKBXK010000217.1:0-3960 GCA_046314095.1 Thermaurantiacus sp.
GCGCAGGTCTTCGCCTTTTTCACCAGCCCGGCCGCGCCCGTCTATGCGCCCGGAGCGCCGTTCGTGCTGGCCTTTGCGCTGGCAGCGGCGGCGCTTGCCCTGTTTCTGCGCACGGTGCCGCGCACGCGGGCCGCGCAACGGCCGGCGGAGTAAGGCTCAGGCGCGGCGCCACGAGATGCTGCCGTCCTTCGCGACTTCGAGGAGGATGCCGTCTTCCTTCAGCCGATCCCGAATGGCGTCGGCGGCGGCCCAGTCCTTGGCGACGCGCGCCGCCCGGTACTGGTCGAGCGCATCGGCCATGGTGTCGTGGTCCGCGCCGCCACCGAACCACGCGTCTGCACCCTGTTGCAGCAGGCCCAGAACGGCCGCGCCATCGGGCAGCGCGGCGATTGCTTCCGGAGTGTTGAGATCATCGAACAGTGCAGGCGCCGGCGCGGGGTCGCCCGCCCGCCCACGCCGGTAGAGACGGTCAAGCTGGGCCTTTGACTGTTCGAGCAGCCGGTCCGTCCATGTGAGCGGCTGACGATAGTGGGCGGAAAGGAGCGCGAGGCGGAGCACCTCGCCCTGCCAGCCGGCATCGAGCAGTTCGCGCGGCGTCACTATGTTGCCAAGCGACTTCGACATCTTGGTCTCGCCCATCTGGACGAAACCATTGTGCATCCAGATGCGGGCCAGCGGCGCGCCATCATGGGCGCAGCAGCTTTGCGCGATCTCATTCTCGTGATGCGGAAAGACAAGGTCGAGGCCGCCGCCGTGAATGTCGATGGTCTCGGTGCCCAGCACGCTTCGGATCATCGCCGAGCACTCGATGTGCCAGCCCGGACGGCCCCTGCCCCAGGGGCTTTCCCAGCCCGGCTGGTCGGTCGTCGAGGGCTTCCACAGCACGAAGTCGGTCGGGCTGCGCTTGTAGGGCGCCACCTCCACCCGGGCGCCCGCCACCATTTCGTCGAGGTTGCGCCGGGAGAGCCGGCCATAATCCGGAAACCTCGCCGTTTCGAACAGCACATGGCCTTCCGCCGCGTAGGCGACGCCTTTTTCCACCAACGCCGCGATCATGGCGATCATGCCATGCGCACCCTCGATGTGCTCGGTCGCGCGCGGGGTGTGGGTGGGCTCGAGGCAGCCGAGCGCGGCCATGTCCTCCCGATAGTGTGTCTCGTGACGCTGCGCGATCACCGAAGGCGCGACATTCTCCGCTACCGCCTTGGCCAAGATCTTGTCGTCGATGTCGGTGAAGTTGCGCGCATAGACAATATTCTCTGCCCCGTGCAGGTGCCGGAGCAGCCGGAACAGGGTGTCGAAGACCACGGCGGGGCGGGCGTTGCCGATGTGCGCGCGGCCATAGACGGTGGGGCCGCAGACGTAGAGCGTCAGCGGCCTGCCGGGCTCGGGCGTGCGGACCGCCACCTTCTCGCGCTGCATGGTATCATGGAGCCGGAGCACGGGCGCCTCGCTCATATCTCGACGGCCTCTTCGGCACCCTCCTCGAGCAGGCGATCAAGCGCGTCGCGTTCCTCAGGCGTCTGGCCGCCGCGGTCCTGCCGATCCTGCCGGGGCTGCATGGGATGACCCGGCGGAAGCTGCGGCATCCGCGGGACGGGCAGGATGCCTTCGGTCACCCCGGACATGGGCTGGTCAAAGCCATCGATCCAGGTGACCATCGTTTCTCCAACCGCGGTCAGCAGCGGTGCGGACCGCGCCTCGGCAAGCCAGGCCGGCGGCTTGCGCTCCTCGTCAAAGAGGCCGGTTGCGAACTGGAGGATGACGAAGGCGGCCGTTGCGAGGAGCACGCCCTTCAAGGCCCCGAAGCCGAGCCCGAGCACCCGATCGAAGGGGCCGATGATCCCGTTCTTCTTCGCGGCCCCGCCGGCGGCCCCAGCGATTGCGCGACCGACCAGAACTGTCCCGAAGAACAGCAGAAGAAAGGCGACGATGGCGCCCGAAGCCTCGCCTCCCGTGATGCCGGCAAGCCATGCCGTGGCCGGCTCGTGCAGCCAGCGGACGGCGAAGACGGCGGCAACCCATGCCAGAAGCGACAATACGCCTGATGTGAAACCCTGCATCAGCCCGCCGACCGATAGCAGGCCGACGAGGGCAAGCACCGCCCAGTCGAAGCCGGTGAATGCGGAAAGGCCGGTTGCGGACGGGTCCATGGGCCGGGCGGCGTCGACGAGCGCCGGGCCGCTGTCAAGCCCGCCTGAGGCGCTCCAACAGTGCCGTGACGGTTGCAACGGGCGAAACCTCGAGCCGGCCGACGCCCTTCGTGCCGGCCGGCACGAGCGCCGACGTGAAGCCGAGCTTCTCCGCTTCCTTGAGGCGCAGCCCGGCGTGAGCCGAGGGGCGCACTTCCCCCGACAGTGCCAATTCGCCGAAGAGGATGGCGCCCGGCGCGAGCGGTAGGTCGAGGCGTGCCGAGACAAGCGCGCCAGCAACCGCGAGGTCGGCTGCGGGATCCGTGACCCGGATGCCACCCGCCACATTCAGATAGACTTCATGGCTGCCGAAGCTGAGCCCCCCACGCGCCTCCAGCACGGCAAGCAGCATGGCCAGGCGCCCGCTGTCCCAGCCCACGACCGCCCGACGTGGCGTGGCGCCCGACGGCACGCTGACCGTCAGCGCCTGGAGCTCCACCAGCACGGGCCGTGTGCCTTCCATCGCCGGAAAGACTGTGGCCCCGGCAACACCGACGCTGCGCTCGGTAAGGAACAGGCTCGACGGGTTCGGGACTTCGACGAGGCCGTCGGCCTCCATGGCGAAGACACCGACTTCATCGGTGCCACCGAAGCGGTTCTTGACGGCGCGCAGAAGGCGATACTGGTGGGTGCGCTCGCCCTCGAAATAGAGGACTGAATCGACCATGTGCTCCAGAACCCTGGGCCCGGCAATCTGCCCATCCTTGGTCACATGGCCGACGAGGATCAGCGCTGTCTCGCGTGCCTTGGCCCAGGAGATGAGCTCCAACGCCGCGGCACGCACCTGCGAGACGGTTCCCGGGGCACCTTCCAGCTGGTCGGAGTGCATCGTCTGGATGGAATCGATCACAAGGAGCGCGGGGGCAGGACCGGAGGAGAGTGTGGTCAGTATGTCGCGCACCGAAGTCGCGCTGGCGAGCTCCACCGGGGTTTCGGCGAGGCCCAGCCGCCGCGCGCGAAGCCGCACCTGTGCGGGCGCCTCCTCGCCAGAGACATAGGCGACGCGCCGACCATCCGCCGCCACCCGCCCGGCGGCCTGCAGGAGCAGGGTGGACTTCCCGATACCGGGATCGCCGCCGATGAGGATGGCCGAGCCGGGCACCAGTCCTCCGCCGAGCGCCCGGTCGAGTTCGGCAAGCCCGGTAGGCAGCCGCTGCGGCAGCGCCACCTCTGCGTTCAAAAGTTGCAGATCGATTGGCTGCCCACCGTCCTTCAGGCTGTGCTTCTTCGCGAATGGCGTGGCTGCCGCCCCTTCTTCGCGCTGCAAACTGTTCCATGCCCCGCAATCCGGGCACTGGCCCATCCAGCGCGCCTGCACGCTGCCGCAGGCGGTGCAGACATAGCGGATCTGGGCGCGGGCCATCGCCGCTTCTTGGCAGCGCACGCGCCCGCTGGCCAGCACCCCACAAACAGGCTAGCCGTTCGGAAAAGGGGATGATTCATGAACCCATTGGCACGGCGAGAGTTCATGCGTGGAGCTGCGGGATTTGCAGTGCTCGCGGCCGCCGGTGGGGCACATGCACAACCGGCCTCACGCTTTCTTGGCTCCGACATTGGACAGCTCGGCCGGGTGCTGGTGCACAGCCTGACCGAGCAGGATACCGGGCATGACCGGCTGTGGAGCGGACTGCTGCCGAACGCCGGGTCCGACATACCGGCAGCGGTTGGCCAACACCGGGCACTCATGGGGCTGCTCCGCGCGGCCGGAGCGCGGCCAGTCGAACTCGTGGACGCGCTTGATGCGGCACTCGCCGCAACACGGCCCTCC
>JBKBXK010000218.1:0-3901 GCA_046314095.1 Thermaurantiacus sp.
CTCTACGACAAGGGCGATGTGAACGGCATCGAATGCCGGGCGTTTGCAGGCAATTTCCTGTTCTCCACGGGGGCCAACCCCTTCGCCAACCGGCACACGCTGGGCCATTTCGACCTGCCGGTGCGCCACTGCACCATCACGCTCGATGGCGAGCCGGTGGTGGTCGACGGGGCGCTGGTGCCGGCGCTTGGCTGACACTCTGCGGTGGATTGGCGAGATTGCCGTCGCGGTTCGGGGTTCGGGCCCGGCGATCCTCTTCCTGCACGGCGTTGGCGGCAACCGGCGCAACTGGGATGCGCAGCTGGAGGCCTTTTCCGCGCGTGCGACGGCCGCGGCATGGGACGCGCGCGGCTATGGCGACAGCGGTGGCGCGGTTTCCCGCTTCGAGGATTTCGCGGACGACGCCGCAGACGTGATTGCGGCGCTCGGCGGAACTGCCCATGTGGTGGGGCTTTCGATGGGGGGCCGGATCGCGCTCGATCTCTGGAACCGGCACCGCGAAACCGTGTCGAGCCTGACCCTTGCGGACACCTCGGCCGGCGCGCCGCCGGATCCGGCGAAGGTGGCGCGCGCGCTGGAACTCAGGCTGCGGCCGCTCGAAGAAGAGGGGAAGACCCCGGCGGACATCGCCGAGACGATTGTCGAGGAGATTGCCGGGCCCGGGATCGCGCCAGCCGCCCGCACGGCGCTTCTCGAAAGCCATCGCCGGCTGCGGACGGAAGGCTATGCCGCGGCGCTCAGGGCCGTCACCTCCTTTTCCGCCTTTCCGCCCTTCGCAGCGATCGACGTGCCGGTGCTGGTGATCACCGGCGAGCATGACCGGGTGGCGGCGCCCGCCCATGCGCGCGCCATGGCGGACGCCATTCCGGGCGCATCCTTTGTCGAGATCGCGGGCGCCGGGCACATCTCCAACATCGAGGCGCCCGGGGCATTCAACGCAGCGCTGGGGCAGTTTCTGGAGCAGCTGGCATGAAGGCGATCCTTCTCGATCGCTATCCGGACGGCGTGCCGCGCGCGGCGGACTTTGCGCTGGCCGACGTGCCGCAGCCCGAGCCGGGCGAGGGCCAGCTGCTGGTCCGCGTCTCCCACCTTTCCATGGACCCGTTCCCGCGCCTGCGGATGCGGGCGGACAGCCGGGTTGGCCCGCCGATGGCGCTTGGCGGCGTGGTGGAGGGGCGCGGCGTCGGCGAGGTCGTGGCCAGCCGCCACCCGGACTTTCAGGCGGGCGACTGGCTGACCGGGGAGACGGGCTGGGCGGAACTGGCCGTTCTCGATGGCCAGCGGGCGGAACGCATCGACCTGTCGCTCGGCCCTCCGCAAGCGCATCTGCACGCGCTGGGGGCAACCGGCCTGGCGGCAACTTTCGTGGTGGAGTCGATTTTCCCCCGCTTGCGCGAAACGGTGGTGGTGGCGCCGGCCGCCGGAGCGGTGGGAAGCCTCGTCTGCCAGATCGCGCGCCATGTCGCGCCCGAGGCACGGGTCATGGGAACGGCGCGCGGGACGGCACAGGCGGAGTTCCTCCGTGGCATGGGCGTGGAGCCGCTGGACCCGGATGCCGACTGGCCCGGCCCCGGCGGGATCGATGCCCTGGTCGATGGCGTGGGCGGCACCTTTCACGACCGGATGCTCCGTGCGCTCAACCCGAGGGCGCGGGTGCTGCTGCTGGGCTTTGTGGCCGGCTATAACGACACCGGCCCGCCCCGATATGGCAATGCGCACAGCGTGTTGATGAAGCGCGCGCAGATGTGGGGATTCCTGCTGTCCGATCACATGGACCGCGCCGACGAGGCGCGGGCGCGCATCGCGACATGGCTTCGCGACGGGCATGTCCGCCCGGCCATGTCGGTGCACGCGGGGCTTGGCAGCGCGCCGGCCGCCTTCGCTGCGCTGTTTGGCGAACCGCCGCCGGGCAAGCAGATCGTTCGCGTGGCTGATGATGGGGAGGACTGACATGACCCAAGAGACCCGACTGCCCGACACCATGAAGGCGGTGATGCTGACCGGCTATGGTGGCCCCGAGATGCTGAAGGCGGGCGAGCTGCCGCTGCCGGCGATGGCGCCGCACAACGAAGTGCTGATCGAGGTGAAGGCGGCCGGCGTGAACCCGTTCGAGGCCAAGCTCCGGCGCGGCTGGCTTGCTGGCCTGTTTCCGCTGGACATGCCGCATGTGCTGGGCACCGATGTGGCTGGCGTGGTGGTGAAGAAGGGCTTTGACGTGTCGGAGCTCGACGTGGGCGACCGGGTGTGGGGCCTTCTCGATGCGATGCGGCAGGGAAGCTATGCCGGCTATGTCGCGGCACCCTCTTATCTCGTGCGGCGGATGCCGGCCAATCTGAGCTTTGCCGAGGCCGCAGCGGTTCCGATGCCCGGCTGCACGGCCTGGCACGGGCTGGTGAACCTGGCTGGCCTGAAGGCGGGCGACCGGGTGCTGGTGCAGGCTGCGTCCGGCGGTGTGGGAACCTTCGCCGTCCAGATCGCCAAGGCCAGGGGTGCGTGGGTTGCTGCGACCTGTTCGACTGCCAACTGCGGCTGGGTCAGGGATCTCGGCGCCGATCTGGTGATCGACTACACGGCCGAGGATTTCCGCGAGACACTGTCCGACATCGACATCGTGCTCGACGTGATCGGCGGCGATGTCGTGCTGAAGTCCTACGAGGTGCTGAAGCCCGGGGGGACGTTGCTGGTGGTCTTGCGGGGGGACAAGGTGGAGCTGGAGGCCCGCGAGGCGATGCAGAAGAAGCATGGCGTGACCACCCGGGAAGTCGTCTTCGCCGCCCAGCCCGAAATCCTCGATCTCTTGCGGCCGATGTTCGAGGATGGCTCGCTGAAGGTGCCGATCGAGGCGACCATGAAGCTGGAGCAAGCGGCGGAGGCCCATGCCATGATCGACAAGGGCCACCGCAAGGGCAAACTTGTGCTGACAACGGGAGAGGATGCATGATCACCACGATCGTCAGGTTCCGGCTGGCGCCGGGCGAGGACCATGCGGGCGCGCTTGCGGAGATCCGCAAGACCATCCCGCTCTACCAGGCGGCCGGGCCGGCGCTCATCCGCAAGGCCATCCATATCGATGCCGAAAAGGGCGAGGGGCGGTCCGTCTATCTGTGGAGAGACCGCGCCTCTGCCGAGCGCTTCTTCGAGATGGCCACCGCCAATATCAAGGCCAAGACGGGCCATGCGCCGGAGGTGGAGTATCTCGATTGCCACGTGCTGGTGGACAACCAGACGGGCGAAGTCAGCTTCTTCTGACCACCTCTTGCTGCAGGCGGCCAAGGCCCTCGATCTCGGTTTCGACGCTGTCGCCTTCCCGCAGCCAGCGCGGAGGTGCGAATCCGACCCCGGAACCGCCCGGCGAGCCGCTGAGAATGATATCCCCCGGCCCCAGCGGCAGGAACCGGGCGATATGGTGGACCAGCGCGACCGGGCCGAAATGCATGTCCGCCGCGGTCGCGGACTGGCGAACCTCGCCGTTCACGATGCAGCGAATCGCGAGCCGCTGGGCATCGGCGACGGCCAGGGTCTCGACGGTGGTGAGCCACGGGCCGATCGGCGCCATCTGGGGCCCGCCCTTGGCGATCGCCAGCGTTTCCGGGCGGACGAGATCGCGCAGGGTGAAATCCTGCGCCACCAGCCAGCCGGCGATGGCGGCCTCGGCCTGCGCCGGCGTGCAGGCAAAGGCCGGGCGGCCGATGACGATGCCGAGTTCGGCTTCATAATCGAGCGCATCGGAGGCCGGATGCAGCGGCAGCGTGCCAAAGGGCGGCGCAAGGCTGCGCGGATTCTTGAGGAACAGCGGCGGCGCATCGGGGAGCGCGCGGCCCTGTTCGGCGGCGTGGGCCCGATAGTTGAGCCCAACGCCGACAATCAGCCGGGGGGTGAGCGGTGGAAGCAGCGCCGTGTG
>JBKBXK010000219.1:0-3883 GCA_046314095.1 Thermaurantiacus sp.
ATGTCTCCGCCCATTCCAAGGTCGATCCGGCAACCGGCGAGCTCGTCTACTTCGACTATGCCCTGTTCGAGCCGTGGATGGCGATCGGCACCGTCAGCTCGCAAGGCCGGCTCACCCACCATGCCCGCATCGAGCTTCCGGGTCTCCGCCTGCCGCACGACATGGGGCTGACGGAGAACTACCAGATCCTCCACGATCTCCCCGTCGTCTATTCCGAGGCCGGCCTCCGCCAGCGGCTGTGGCGCATCACCTTCCGCGATCAGCCCGCCCGCTTCGGCGTCGTTCCCCGCACCGGCACCAATGCCGACATCCGCTGGTTCGAAACCGATCCCTGCTACATCTACCATGTGGTGAACTGCTGGGAGGAGGGGGATGAGGTGGTGATGATCGCCTGCCGCATGGTGCCCAACAACCACGCCCTGAACCCGGCCTGGGGCGATTTCGCGCCCATGGTGAATGTGCTGAAGCTCTGCGCCGTCCCCGTCGAGTGGCGCATGAACCTGGCCACCGGCGCATGCACGCACCGCCAGCTCGATGACCGCATCGGCGAGTTCCCGGTGGTGAACCTCGACATGACCGGCCGCAAGACCCGCTACAGCTACCATGTCGCCATGGCGCCCGACGAGCTGATGCGCTTCGAGGCCTATCTCAAATATGATCTCGAAACCGGCGCCTCCACCGAACACCGCCTGCCGCCCGGCTGGGCCGGGTCCGAGCCGGCGTTCGCGCCGCGCCCCGGCGCAACGCAGGAAGACGATGGCTGGCTTGTCTCCTTCGTCACCTCGCCCGAGGGCACCTCCGAAGTGCAGGTCGTTGACGCGCGCGATTTCGCGAGCGCCCCCGTCGCCCGCATTCCCCTGCCACAGCGCGTCCCCGCAGGCTTCCACGGCACCTGGATGCGGGAGGATCAGTTCCGTGCCTGAACGCTTCGCGCGCGCCGCCCTCGCGGCATTCCTGCTCGCTGGTCAGCCGGCTTCCGCCGCCGACCCGGATGTCGCGGCCCGCCTTCGCTTGGCCGAGGCGTGGCTCGGCACCCAGCTCGGCCGCGAAGGGGTGGTGGGCGCCTCCGTTGCAGTGGTGCATGGCGAGGAGACGCTGTGGGCGCGCGGGTTCGGAATGGCCAACCCGGCCCGGCGTGTCCCCGCCACGCCCGACACGCGCTACAGCATCTGCTCCATCTCCAAGCTCTTCACCTCCATGCTCGCCATGCAGGAGCGGGACGCCGGCCGGCTGGAGCTCGACGCCCCGGTGGAAAAAGTCCTGCCGTGGTTCCGCATCGGCCCAGCGGAGGACGGCGCGGGCGCGCCCGATCCGGTCACGGCGCGGGGCATCATGGTCCACGCCTCCGGCCTCCCGCGCGAAACCGACATCCCCTACTGGCGGAACATCGACTTCCCCGAAATCGCCACCATCCAGGCTCGCGTGCCCGAACAGGCGATGCTCTATGGCAGCTTCGAGGTCTATCAATACTCCAACCTCGGCATGACGCTCCTTGGCGAGATGGTGTCCGCCACCGCCGGCCAGCCCTTCGCGCCGCTGGTCACCGCCCGCATCCTCGGTCCGCTGGGCCTCAGCCGCACCACGCCCGATCTGCCGGTCGCGCTCCACGGGTCGGAGTTCGCGGTCGGGCACGGCTCCCGCCGCACCGGCTGGTCGCGCCAGCCGGTCCCCGCCTACACGCTCAATGGCGTTGCGCCCGCGGCCGGCTTCGCCTCCACGGCCAATGATCTCGCCCGCTTCGCCGCCTGGCAGTTCCGGCTGCTCGAAGGCGGCGGGGAAGAGGTGCTGAAGGCCACGACGCTGCGCGAAATGCAGCGCACCCACTGGGTCACCCCCGACAAGCCCGACGAAGCCCGCGGCCTCGGCTTCGCCATCATCCCCCATGGCGGCAAGACGCTGGTCGGTCACGGCGGATACTGCCCCGGCTACCGCTCCAGCCTCCTCATTCGCCCGCAAGACCGGATCGCTGTCATCCTGCTGGCCAATGTCGACGATCTCGATACCGCCGCCCTCGCGCGCGAGCTCTATGATCTCGTCTCCCCCGCGCTGGTCGCAAGCGCCACCCCGGCCGCGCGCACTGCCGACTGGGGCGCGCTCGAGGGCCGCTACGGCCGGCCGCAATCCGCGCTCGATGTGTTCGTCGTGCAGGTCGGTGATGAACTGCTCACCGTGCCGCTGTTCCAGCCGCGCGGCGTCGCGCGCGACATCGAGCGCTGGCAGCCCGCCGGCCCCGACCGGTTCCGCCGCCTGCTCGATACCGGTGCGCTCGGCGAAGATCTCCGCTTCGTCCGCGACTCCCGCGGCCGCGTCACCCAGCTCTGGCGACACAGCAACCCGCTCGATCGCATGGCGGACGGCGGCTGAGCGGCCCGCCTGTTCAGAAATCCGCGGTCAGAATGGCTGAAACCGAGCGCGGGCCGTTGACGGTATAGAGGCCATCGCCCTCCACGTTCCAGGCAAACACATTGGCGACATTGTTCACCCGCACCCGCAGGCTCGCCGGCGCCTCGCCCATGCGAAAGCGATAGCGCGCCCCCACCGCCACGAACGCCGTCGATGGCACCGAAACCCGGTTGTCGCGGGTCGCGATGCGCTTGCCCGATGCGTCCAGCCGCACGTCGACGGAAAGCGGCCCGTCCGGGTTGGGCCGCCAGTCCACAACGGTGGTCAGCGTCTCCCGCGCCCGGCCAACGGGGCGCGGCCCGATCGTGCCCGCCTCCACCTCGGGGCCGGAAAGCGACGCATCGAGCAGCAAGCCCCCCGCCAGCAGCGTCAAACCCGGAGCCGGGCTTCCGGACAGCGAGAGTTCCACGCCCTGGTGCCGAACGACGCCCTGCTCGCGGAACACATTGGCGGCATCATAGCTGAAATAGGGCTTCTCGATCCGGAACCCGCCAGCCACCAGCGTCAGGTTCGCCGGCAGCTTCAGCCGAACGCCCGCCTCCACCTGCTCGGTCAACAAGGCGGGCAGAACCTCGTTGCGGTTCGCTGCATCGCCCGGCGCCGTCCCGTTCTCCTCCAGCCCGCGCGTGCCACCGGCATAAAGCGCCACCCGCTCGGAAACCCGCACGCCTGCCATTGCATTGAACAGCCAGGGCGTGTCGCGGCGCAGCGATTCCGCAACGCCGGGCACCTCCACCCGCTTCTGATAGTCCGTCTTCTGCACCCCGGCGGAAAGCTCCAGCGCCCGGCCCCAGCGCAGCTCATAGCCAAGGCCCACCGTCCCCTGCCGCACGCTGTCGCGGGTCTGCGCGCCAAAGCGGAACTCCGGGCGCAGCGGCTGGAACGGCGCCTCGATGTCAAACCGGCCGAAGGTGCGCGCGTCGCTGCCGCCAAACCGGGCGTTCACATCGCGGCCCCGCGCCGCCAGGATGATCCGGTGCCGGCGCGGCCCGTCCGGCAGCAGCTTCGAAAGCCGCGCCTCCCCGCTCCACGAGGCCGCCCCGCGCGACGGGTCGGCAACCACCACCCGCAGCCCCTCGCCCGCGCTGTCGATATCCAGGATCAGGTTGGAATAGCTCGTCCGCGCCAGCACGCCCGATCGGAACAGCCCGGCCTCCAGCCGCCAGTCCGCCCCCAGGTCCGCCCGCGTGATCAACCCGGTGTTGGTGTTCGGCCCATTGTAGCGCGCCCAGTCCGGCCCCTGGAAGTTCCGCCGGGCGATCCGCCGCGGCGGCGCGCCGTCGCGGGTGCGATAGAGCGGCCCGGTCGGGTCGTCGAAGGCGTCCGCCCGCCCCCAGAAGGGGATCACCTCGATGCCCGGCGCCGGGGTCCAGCGGGCGACCAGCCCAAGCGCGGGAACGACCCCGCCGGTCCCGTTCGCAAACCGGTCCCGAAACACCCCGGCTGCAATTGCAAGGCCCAGGCTGCGGCGCAGCGGCAG
>JBKBXK010000220.1:0-2921 GCA_046314095.1 Thermaurantiacus sp.
CTGCGGACCTATGCGGTGATCCTGGTGAAAGCCGCCGCGGCTGACGTCATCACTGGATCGAAGGCGACCTACATCCTGATCGACGAAACGCATGTCTTCGCGACCATGGCCACGGCCGCCGACATCTTCGTCGAGATCCGGGGCTCGCTGGCAGCGCGCCCGGACGGGTTCATGCTGCAGATCACGACACAGTCGAAGTCGCCCCCAGCGGGCGTGTTCAAGGCCGAGCTGCAAAAGGCGCGCGACGTGCGCGACGGGCTCTTCGACTTTCCGATGCTGGCGGTGCTCTACGAACTGCCGCCCGAGGATGCGGTCGACGGGGGGTGGATGCGCCGGGAAAACTGGGGCCTGGTCAACCCGAACCTCAATCGGTCGGTCAGCGAGGACTATCTCGCCGGCGAGATCGCGACAGCGGAGCGCGAGGGTCCGGAGAAGCTGGCGCTGATCGCGTCGCAGCACTTCAACGTCGAGATCGGTCTCGGCCTCCACGCGGATCGGTGGGCAGGCGCTCTCTTCTGGGAGAAGGCGCAAGAGAAGGGCCTCACGCTCGACCAGCTCATCGAGCAGTCGGATGTGTGCGTGGTGGGGATCGACGGCGGGGGGCTCGACGATCTGATGGCGATCGCGGTGCTGGGCCGGCATGCAAAGACGCGGACCTGGCTGCACTGGGCACGCGCCTGGGGGCATCCCGAGGTCTTCGAGCGGCGCAAGGAAATCGCCGCGCGGCTGCGCGATTTCGAGAAGGATGGCGACCTAGTCGTTTGCACTGAGACCGACCAGGACGTGATCGAGATCGCCGATATCTGCGAGCGCCTCTTCCTGGCGGGCAAGCTGCCGGAGAAAGCGGGCATCGGTCTGGACGCCTACGGCGTGGCGACGCTGCTCGACGCGCTGGCCGAGCGCGACATGGCTGACGACCTGACGATGGCGGTCGGCCAGGGCTGGAAGCTGCAATCGGCGGTAACCACGCTGCCGCGCAAGCTGAAGGACCGCACGATGCGGCATTGCGGGCAACGCCTGATGGCCTGGGCGGTGGGCAACGCGAAGACCGAGCTCAAGGGCTCGAACTACATCGTGACCAAACAGGCGGCTGGTCCGAGCAAGATCGATCCACTGATGGCGACGTTCAATGCGGCGATGCTGATGTTTCAGAACCCAGAAGCTGCCGCCGGTCAGTCAGTCTATCGCGAACGCGGCCTGCTGGTCCTCTAGAAGGAAAACCGATGAGCTTCTGGCGCAACCTGTTTGGCGGTGCAGCAAAGACGCCTGCCGCTCCCCGGAATTCGTCCCAGGGCAGCGGCGGCGGGATGGTGATCCAGACTGCGCAGCAGCTCGAAGAGGCATTGCGCGGCGGGGCAATCAGCGCATCCGGGACCGTCGTCACGCCAAACACGGCCATGCGCGTTGCGGCCGTGTTCGCATGTGTGAGGATCCGCACCGGTGTCGTGGCCAACATGCCGCTCCACATCAAGCGCCGGGTCAGCGACAAGGTGCGCGAAGATGCTTCGGATCACCCGTTGTGGCGGCTTCTCAGGCGCAAGCCGAACCGATGGCAAACGGCATCCCAGTTCAAGCGGATGCTCCACGCGCACGTGATTCTGAGGGGCAATGCCTACGCCCTCATCGTCAGGTCTCGCGGCCAGGTAATCGAGCTGGTGCCGCTACACCCCGACCGTGTCGAGGCCAAGCAGAAAGACGATCTGACCGTCGAGTATGTCTACACAAGGAAGAATGGCGGCCAGGTCCGCCTCAAGCAGTCCGAAGTCTTTCACCTTGTCGGCCTGACGCTTGACGGTGTGACTGGCGTTTCAGCCCTGACATTCGCCCGTGAAACCATCGGCGAATCCATGGCCATGGCGGATCACGGCGCAACGATGTTTCGCAACGGCGCTCGTGTTTCAGGGATGCTCAAACATCCCGGCAAACTGGGCGAAGAGGGACGCGAATTCATCAAGGGCAGCCTTGAAGAATTCCGCTCCGGCGGCGAGCGCGACGGCAAGGTCATGATCCTCGAAGAGGGCATGGACTACAGGCAGGTTTCCCTGTCGGCCGTGGATGCTCAATGGATCGAAAGCCGCCGCTTCTCGCGTACCGACATCTGCATGTTTTTCGGGGTGCCGCCGCACATGGTCGGGGACACGGAGAAATCGACCAGCTTCGGCACCGGGCTGGAGCAACAGACACAGGGCTTCATCACGTTCGGCGCGGAAGACGATCTGACCACCTGGGAGCAGACGATCGACCGGGATCTTCTGGCTGAGGAAGAGCAGGATCTCTACGCCCGGTTCAATCGCAATGCGCTGGTGCGCGGCGACCTCAAGGCGCGCTGGGAAGCCTATGTGAAGGCCCGGCAGTGGGGCGTGATGAGCGCCGACGAAATCCGAGAGCTTGAAGACATGAACCCACGGCCGGACGGTCGTGGCGGTGAATATGCGGAGCCACCGAACACGGCTGGGAAGTCGAGCGAGGAACGTGACGATGACACTTCGAAAACTGCCTGAGGCAAAGACCTTCCAGCGTCCCCAGAACTTCCAGTGGGATGCCCCATCGGATGTGTTGGCCAAGTGGGCAGAGACGCCGCTGGCTGCTGCCGAAGGCGATGATACCACGATCACCATGTTCGAGGTGATCGGCGAAGACTGGTGGACATACGGCGGTGTGACGGCGAAGCGCGTTGCCGGCGCGCTCCGGTCGATCGGCGAGCGGGACGTCACCGTGAAGATCAACTCTCCCGGCGGGGACATGTTCGAGGGGATCGCCATCTACAACCTGCTGCGCAGCCATCCGGCGAGGGTGACTGTCGAAGTCATGGGCTGGGCGGCTTCCGCCGCCTCCATCATAGCTATGGCCGGCGATGAGATTCGGATGGGCCTTGGAACCTTCATGATGATCCACAACGCCTGGGGCGTGGTCATCGGGAA
>JBKBXK010000220.1:2931-3866 GCA_046314095.1 Thermaurantiacus sp.
CGGCCTTTTCGACGGGTTCGATGCCGCTCTCGTCGACATCTATGAAGCCCGTAGCGGCATGAAGCGCAGCGACATCGAAAAGCTGATGGATGCCGAGACCTTCATGGGGCCATCGGAGGCCGTCGCGAACGGTTTCGCCGACGTTGTCGACGATGGGCTATCTGCAGAAGATGCAGGCGCCAGCAACAATATGGACCGGTCGCTGATGGCGCGCCGGCAGACAGAGGCCGCGCTTGCACGCGCGGGCTTCTCCCGAGACAAGCGCTCAGAGATCCTTTCGGAGATGGGCGTTTCAGCGGCCCAGCGAGATGCAAGCCGCAACCCCGCCGCGCGTGATGCAGGCATAGACCCGGCCGCCCTTGCGCGGCTGATCCAGACAATCAAGTCGTAGGAGCACGACATGAACATGAGACTCAACACCCGCGCGCGCGGGCTCGTCGGCGTGCGTGCTGATGGCGCCAACGCGACAAAGATCCTGGCCGAGCTGCAGAAGACCTTCGAGGACTTCAAGGCTGAGCGCGAGGCGGAACTCAAGGGGATCGAAGCGAAGTTCGCCGATGTGGTGCAGACTGAAAAAGTCGAGCGCATCAATGCGGAGATCACCAAGCTGCAGAAATCCCTCGATGAGGTGAATGCGGCGCTTGCTGCGGTTCGTGTCGGCGGGTCGGGCGGCGAAGTCGACCCGGACAAGGCCGAGCACGCCCAGGCATTCAACCGATGGTTCCGCAAGGGTGTCGATGCGGGCCTTGCCGATCTCGAGGTGAAGGCGAAGCTGACCACCCAGTCCGATCCCGATGGCGGCTACCTGGTGCCCGAGGAAATGGAGTCGACGATCGACCGCGTGCTGGGGACGGTCTCGGCCATGCGTTCGATCTGCCGCGTCCTCACTATTTCGACGGACACCTACAAGAAGCTCGTCAACATGGGCGGCGCCG
>JBKBXK010000221.1:0-3858 GCA_046314095.1 Thermaurantiacus sp.
AAGCGAGGTCCGGTGCCTACATGCGCCATTCCAGGCTTTTTGGTCATGACCTTCCTGATCACTTGGGGGGATCGTCGGCTTCTACGTGCTGGCCCCGCGGTTGGCGTTCGCCTGGCCGGGCTCGCCATGGAGGAACCGCATTGATTTCTCGTCGCGGACTCCTGGCCGGGCTGGGCGGCTTCATCCTGGCGGGCGGCGCCTATGCGACCGGCGCCTACCGGAGCACGATGGCTGCGGCCGACGCGCGCCTTGCCCGCAGCAGCAGCCTGATAGAGACCGAGGCCGGCCCCCTTGAATACGCCGTTGCCGGCGACGGGCCGCCGGTCATGATGATCCACGGCACCGGCGGCGGGTTCGATCAGGGCCTGCTCTTTGCCCATGCGCTCCGCGAGCGCGGTTTCCGGATCGTCGCGCCCTCGCGCTTCGGCTACCTGCGCAGCGCCTTTCCGGACGATGCCTCCCCCGCACATCAGGCGGATGTCCTGGTCGCGCTTCTCGACCACCTGGGCACCGAGCGTTTGTCAGTCATCGGCGGCTCAGCCGGCGCTCTGACCGCCGCGGAATTCGCGAGGCGGCACCCGGACCGGTGCTCGCACCTCGTCCTGCTGGTGCCGGCAGCCAATCTGACCGGTCGCGACCCGGTGGAGTTCTCCGCCCTCCAGCGGATGGCCGTGAACGTAGTCCTTGGTTCGGACCTCGCCTTCTGGGCGCTCTCCGCGCTGGCGCCGGGGCTGATGATCAAGACCCTACTGGCCACCGACCCTGCGCTGCTGACGCGGGTGGCGCCGGAGGAGCGGCGGCGAGCGGAACTGATCCTCGACGGGCTGCTGCCGATCAGCCGCAAGGCAGAAGGGCTGCGGACCGACGGATTCTGGGCCGGCACGCCGTCGCCAACAGCCTATGAGGACATCGCGGTCCCGACACTCATCCTGTCCTGCGAGGACGACCTATTTGGCACGGCGGACACGGCGCGGCGCCTCGTCGACCGTATCCCGGACGCGACCCTGACGATCTGGCCCCAAGGCGGACATATCTGGCTTGGCCACGACCTGGACGTGGCGCGAGAGATCGCAGAATTCGTGAGGGCGGCGTGATGGAGGAACAAATATGACCTGGAAAAAGATTGTGCTGACCGGTTTCGGTGGCACGGATAAGCTGGAGATGCAGACTGTTGAGGCGTTACCGGAGCCGGAAGGCAACGAGGTACGCATCCGCATTCTGGTAACAAGCGCGGCCTTCACCGACGTGATGATCCGAAAGGGCCTCTACCCGGACGTAAAGGAAAAACCGCCCTTCACGCCCGGATACGACCTCGTTGGCGTGGTGGACGCAATCGGACCGGAAGTGACCCGTTTTCACCCGGGTGACAGGGTCGTCGATCTGACGACTATCGGCGCCTATGCCGAGTTCATCTGCCTGCCAGAGGATCGGCTGACACCCGTGCCGGATGGTGTCTCGGACACTGACGCGCTTGGCATGATCCTGTCGGCGGTGACACCCTTCCAGATGTTGCACCGTGTGGCGAAGGCGCAGGCAGGACAAAGTTTGCTCATCCACGGCGCGGGCGGGGCTGTCGGAACGGCGATGCTGCAACTGGCCCGGGATGCCGGGATCACTGCCTTCGGCTCGGATGTTTCTGCGAAACACGACCTGATCCGCAGCCTTGGCGCTACACCCGTCGAGGTGGACGCGCCAGATGATGTGTTGCTCAAGGCAGTCGGCGAGGGCATCGACTTCGTCTTCGACCCGCTCGGCGGTGAGAGTCTGTCCCGCTCGCTGCACGCGCTGAAACCGGGCGGGATGCTGGTCGCCTTTGGCTTCCAGAACGAGGTCCTTGGCCGGGGCGGTTCGATCCCGCTGGATTTTCTGAAGATCAAGCTGTGGGACTGGCTGCCGAACGGACATGCCACGGCCTTCTATTCCATCGGCGCCATGCGGCGGAAACATCCGGAATGGTTCCACGAAGATCTCGCGCACCTGTTCTCGATGCTCGATGCTGGGCGCATCTCTCCCGTGGTCGCCGAGATGTTGCCGCTCGAAGAGGTTCGCCGCGCCCACGAACGCATCGAGGCCGGAGAGGTCGCGGGAAAACTTGTTCTGAAGGTATCAGAACCATGAGAAACACTGGATGGAGAGCGCTTGCCTTGATGCTCGGTCTCTCCGTGGGGACATCCGCTACGGCCGAAGCTATGCTGCTGACAGACGCGACGCTTGTCGATGTCGAAACCGGAACACTCACGCCGAACCGGTCAGTTCTGATCCGTGACGGCATGATCGTCGAGATCGGGGCCGTGGTTGAGGCGGCGGGCGCAACCATCCTCGACGCGGATGGCCGCTTCCTGATCCCCGGCCTGTGGGACAGCCACGTTCATGTGTTCTCCTCGCCGGAAGAGCCCGATACCGCGTTCCCGCTGTACCTGCTCAACGGAATTACCGGCATCCGCGACATGGGGGCGCTCTGGCCGATCGAGGCTCAAAAGGAGCTTCAGCGGCAGGTTGAGACCGGCGCGGTGCTTGGTCCGCGGTTGGTTCTTTCCGGGGCCTGGGTCGACGCGAGTCCCGGTTCCTGGCCCGGCATGTTCCTTGCCGATACCCCCAAGGAGGCCCGCGGCGTCGTGGCGCAAGTGGCGGACGAAGGCTGGGCGGCGGTGAAATCCTACTCAATGTTGGATGAAGCGACCTATCTCGCGCTGGCCCAGGCGGCAACGGCCCATGGCCTCCCGCTCGTCGGGCACATTCCAGAGCGGGTCACGCTGGGCACGGCCATCGACGCAGGACAGGACGGAATAGAGCATTTCGGGCGTGTCGCGATGGCCTGTTCTACGGCCGAGGCGCGAATGATCGACGATTTGCGCGATGCAATGGCCGCCGGCGCCGAACGCGACGGCATTTTCAGGGTCATGGCAGCGCGCAACCGGATCGTTCTGGAAACCTGGGATGCGGCGCTTTGTGAGGCGACGCTGGACCGATTGGCGCGGGCGGAGACGCATGTCAGCCCGACGCTTGTCGTCGCCGACTTCTATACCGGCAACTGGCCAGCGCCCGACACACCACGGATGCGCATGATCCCGTCAGAGGTACGCGAGGCTTGGGGCCGTCCTGATTTCCGGCTGGAGGCGATGACCGACGAGGTCCTCGCACTGGCCGAGGACAGTATCGCGCTCGACCGACGCACGTTCCTGATGGCGCATGATGCCGGCGTTCCGATCCTCGCCTCGACCGATGCCTCCTTTGCGAACCCTTATCTGTTTCACGGCTTCTCGCTGCTGGACGAACTCGACCTCTACGTCCGCATCGGTCTCACCCCGCAGGAGGCGCTCTACACGGCGACCGTGGCCCCGCCGCGCTTCTTCGGACTGGCGGACCAGGACGGCACAATCGCGCCCGGGCGCCGAGCCGACCTCATTCTGCTCGACGCAAATCCGCTGGAAGACCTCGCGACACTGCGCAGCCCAGAAGCGGTCATCGTCGCGGGCTGGGTGCTGGACCGCGCCGCGCTGGACGCGCTCGAAGCGAAGCTGCTCGAGCGCGGTAAATAGTCATGCCTTCTGCGACAGGAGAGCCAGTATGGGCAGCATGCTTCACGCAAACTGGTGGTCGTTTACGACTTTCAGGCGCATGATGACCGGCGTTATCCTGCTTCTGTCCGCGGTCATTCTGATCGGCGTTGTCGCGCTTGCCCTGCTCAGCCCGGGCCGGCCGGCTCCGCTCCGTGAGGCGGACGGCAGCGTGATCCCCGGCAGCCTGTCCGAGCGCGTAACCATCCAGGTCGGCGGCATCCCGCAAAGCATGTTCATCCAGAGCGCCGATCCGACCAACCCGGTGCTCCTGTTCCTGCATGGCGGTCCCGGCATGGTC
>JBKBXK010000222.1:0-1076 GCA_046314095.1 Thermaurantiacus sp.
AGCGCCTCGAACGCCTGCGTCCCAGAATCGAGTACAAGCGCGAGCGTTGCACCTGCCTCCGCCAGGGTAGCGAGTGCGCGGCCGCTGGGGCCATAGCCTTCGAGCAGGCGGTCGGGAACATGGTGGCGAGGCGCGAGGCCCAGCATCCGGAGATGTCGTATCAGGATCGCGCCAGAGGTTGCTCCATCGACGTCATAGTCGGTGAAGATGGCGACAGATTCGCTGCTCGCAACGGCATCTGCAAGGCGTGCGGCCGCAGTGTCCATATCGGGAAAGACGCTTGGATCGGGCATCCAGTCCCGAATGGTGGGACGGAGCAGGGCAGGAACCTCGTGTGGAGCAGCGCCACGCGCCGCGAACAGCCGTGCAGCAAGCGGATCTTCGGAATAACGCGCCGAATCTGCAAGCGAGAGTGGCGCAGCGCGCCATGCCCAGATCCGCCCCGACAGCGAGCGGTCAACGCGCACCGGTACCGGCCACTCCGCCGGTCCGCTGGCGGGTGTCACCACGCTCACAGGAGCGGCGGATCCCCCCGGCGATCCCCGAAGATCCAGCGGATGGTGCCCGATGAGGCGCGCATCACCACCGACTCCGTGGTGATCCTTCCGTTGGCCAGCCGCTTCACGCCTTCCAGCAAGGACCCGTTGGTAACCCCGGTCGCAGCAAAAATCACGTCGCCTTTCGCGAGATCCTCAAGGCCATATATCCGGTCGAAATCCTTGATGTTGGCGCGTCTTGCGCGTTCCTTCTCATCTTCGTTCCGGAACACGAGGCGCCCTTCGAAATGGCCGCCGACACAGCGGAGCGCAGCAGCCGCAAGTACGCCTTCCGGTGCGCCACCCTCGCCGAGATAGATGTCGAGCGTGGTGTCCGGGTCAGTCACCGCGATGACGCCGGCGACATCACCGTCTCCGATCAGGTGGATGCCGCAACCAAGGCCGCGGAGTTCCCGGATCAGCGACTCGTGCCTGGGGCGGTCCAGCACACATGCGATGATGTCCCCCGGTGCGACGCCCTTCGCTTCGGCCAGCGCCTTCACATTTTCGGTCGGGCTCTTGTCGAGGCTGACAAGCCCT
>JBKBXK010000222.1:1086-3838 GCA_046314095.1 Thermaurantiacus sp.
ATAGCCCGGTCCGATCGCAAGCTTGTCCATGTAGATGTCGGGCGCGTGCAGCAGTCCGCCTTCCTCCGCGATCGCCAGCACGGCCATGGCGTTCGGACCAGCCTTGGCAGTGATGGTGGTCCCTTCCAGCGGATCGAGCGCGATATCGATCTTCGGCTCGGTGCCGTTTCCCACCTTCTCGCCGATGTACAGCATGGGCGCCTCGTCTCGCTCGCCCTCGCCAATCACCACCGTACCGTCGAAATCCAGCCGGTTGAGCGCGCTCCGCATCGCAGTGACGGCTGCCTGGTCGGCAGACTTCTCATCGCCCCGCCCGATCCAGCGCGATGCAGCGATCGCGGCATATTCGGTGACGCGTACCATTTCCAGCACCAGCACCCGGTCGAGCAGGCTGCTGTGCGGAGCCGGACTTGCCGCAGCGGCGGTCACGGCGGGCTTGGTGCTGCTCATTCTCTCTCCTTCATTCCTCGTCGCCCATGATGGGCATCATGAATGGTGGTTCCAGTACGACACTGAGCGCACGCATCGCTGCAACTGCCGCGCGGACTGCGCCTTCGGGTCCGTTGTGGGTCACGATTGCAACGAGGGCGGGCCTGTCTTCCGTTGCTGCCGGCTGGATCAGGCTTTCGATGGAGACGCCACAGTCGCGCAAGGTCGCTGCGAGCTCGGCAAGGACGCCGGGCCGGTCCGCGACAGTCAAGCGCAGATAATGGCGGCTGCGCCGTTCGTCTGGATTGCCGCGTTCCGCCACCTCAAGATCGGCCAGCGGCATTGCAAGCGGCGGAGCGCGCTCGCCCCGGGCAATCGCGATGCAATCCGAGACAACCGCGCTGGCCGTCGGCCCAGCGCCAGCGCCCGCCCCCTCGAACACCAGTCGGCCGCAGTGATTTCCTTCTAGCACAATCGCGTTCAGCGCACCCTTGACGCCCGCCAGCGGATGACCTTCCGAAACCAGCACCGGGCGCACCTGCTGCAGCATCCGGCCGCTTACCAGTTCGGCAACCCCCACCAGCCGCACGCGAAAGCCCAGAGCACGTGCTTGCTCGATGTCGGCCAGCCGCACCGCCCGGATGCCGCCCGTCTCCACGCTTGCAAAGTCCGGCGTCGTGCCGAAGGCGAGGCTCGCCAGCAGCGCCAATTTATGTGCTGCATCGATTCCGTCGATGTCGAAGCCGGGGTCGGCCTCGGCGAATCCCAGCCGCTGTGCTTCGCCAAGCACCTCCACAAAGTCCCGTCCCTCGCGCTCCATGGCGGAAAGAATATAATTGCACGTCCCGTTGAGAATTCCGGAGACGCGCGCGATGCGGTTTGCTGCTGCGCCTTCCGAAAGCCCCTTCACAATGGGGATGGCGCCGGCGACCGCAGCTTCGAATCGCAACGGAACACCAGCCGTCTCGGCCATTTCGGCAAGCTCTGCGCCATGGTGGGCCAGCATCGCCTTGTTCGCCGTTACGAGCGGGCGCCCGGCTTTGATTGTCGATCGGGCAAGGGTCAGCGCCGGCCCATCGGCGCCGCCGATCAGTTCCACCACCAGATCCACATCGTTCCGCCGGGCGAGGGCGGTGGCATCATCCTCCCAGGCCAGACCGGAGAGGTCGACCCCGCGTTCGCGCGACCGGTCGCGGGCGGATACGGCCGTCACCTGCAATGACCTTCCAGCGCGGCGCGCTACCAGGGCCTCATTCTCATCGAGCAGGCGCAAAACGCCGCCACCCACGGTGCCGAGGCCGGCCAGGCCGATGCGCAAAGGCTGGGCAGCCGTCACGCGGCGGGCCAGCCGGGGAGATCGGAAAACAGCATCACAGCGGCTTTGCCCGGCCGGGGCCGGACGGCGCAAGTGTGAACATCAGTTCGCTGCGCCGGCGGCTAGCTGCTCGCGCGGGGCGGGGGCGTTCACCCCCATCGACTGCAGGTAGCGGCGGACGTTGCGCGCCGCCTGACGAAGACGTTGTTCATTCTCGACGAGGGCGATGCGGACAAAGCCTTCGCCTTCCTCGCCGTAGCCGACACCAGGTGCCACTGCGACTCCGGCATGGGTGAGCAGCTGCTTGGCAAACTCGAGGCTGCCAAGATCCCGCAGTGCCGGCGGCAAGGGCGCCCAGGCAAACATCGAGGCCGGCGGCGGCGGAATGTCCCAGCCGGCACGGCCGAAGCTTTCCACCAGCACGTCGCGGCGCTTGCGATAGAGGGTGCGATTGGCCTCCACAATGTCTTGTGGTCCGTTGATGGCGGCAACCGCCGCCGCCTGCACGGGTGTGAAGGCGCCATAGTCGAGATAGGATTTGACGCGGGTGAGCGCGGATATCAGCGTCCGGTTGCCGACTGCGAAGCCGATCCGCCAACCTGCCATGGAATAGGTCTTCGACATGGAGGTGAACTCGACCGCCACATCCTTCCCGCCCGCCACCTGAAGGATCGATGGCGTTGGCGTTTCGCCGAAATAGATTTCTGCATAGGCGAGGTCAGAAAGAACCCAGAGGCCATGTTCGCGGGCGAAGCCGACGACCTTCTCGTAGAACTCGAGGTCAGCCACCTCGGCGGTCGGGTTGGAAGGATAGCCAATCACGAGGACGGTGGGCTTGGGCACGGTGAAACGCACGGCGCGCTCAAGTGCCTGGAAGAACCCCGGCCCGGCTGTGGTTGGAACTGACCGGATGGTGGCACCTGCGATGATGAAGCCGAAGGTGTGGATCGGGTAGGACGGGTTTGGGGCCAGAACCACGTCTCCCGGCGCGGTAATCGCCTGCGCAAG
>JBKBXK010000223.1:0-3819 GCA_046314095.1 Thermaurantiacus sp.
ACGACAAGGCGCCGGTGTTCGAGGCCTTCGACCTGCTCGATGTCTCGCTTGCGGCAATGGCCGGCATGATGGCCGGCATCCGCTACGTGCCGGATCGCATGCGCGCGGCGGCGGAAGCTGGCCATGCGACCGCCACCGATCTTGCGGACTGGCTGGTGCGCGAGGCTGCCCTGCCGTTCCGCGACGCCCACCATGTCGTCGGCCGCGCCGTGCGGCTTGCAGAGGAGCATGGCTGCCGACTGGATCAGCTGCCACCGGAATCGTTGCAGGCGATCGACCGCCGCATCGGGCCGGCTGTATTCGACGTGCTGAGTGTGGATGCCTCGGTCAAAAGCCGCACCAGCTTCGGCGGCACAACCCCCGATCGCGTGATGGACGCAGCCCGGGCCGCGCGCGCTGCCGTCGCCGCATGGGAGGACGGGCAATGAGCCGCGCAGCACGTCTCCTCTCCCTGCTGCTCGTCGGCGCCTGCGGCTACAAGGGGCCCCTCACTATGCCCGTCGCGGAAGGCGAAACCGTCTCGCGCGAAGAGCGCCGCGCACAGGCCGCGGAGACCGACGCCGCGCTGATGCTGGCGCCGCAGGCACGACCTGTACGGGTCGACGAGCCCCTGCGCCGCGGCGTGGAGCGGCCCGAAGACCCCTTTGCCCCCTTGCCCCCCGGCATCGAGCTGCCGCCGATCCCCGATCCCCTGCCGCCCGGCCCGCGCTGATGGACCATTTCGAGCTGCGAGACGGCGTCATGCACGCCGAGGAGGTGCCGCTGCCGCACATTGCCGAGGAGGTGGGAACTCCGTTCTATTGCTATTCCACGGCCACCATCCGCCGGCACGTGGCGGTGTTCCGCACGGCACTGCATGGGCTCGGCGACCCGCTGATTGCCTTTGCGGTCAAGGCCAACCCCAATCTCTCGGTGCTGGCGACGCTTGCTGCCGAAGGCTGCGGGGCCGACGTGGTTTCGGCTGGCGAAATGCGCCGCGCGCTGGCAGCGGGCATCCCGCCATCGCGCATCATCTTCTCCGGCGTGGGCAAGACCGAGGCGGAAATGGCTGCAGCCCTGGAAGCCGGCATTCACCAGTTGAACGTCGAAAGCGCGGAGGAGCTCGAGACACTTTCCCGGGTGGCCGCGGCGGTCGGCCGCGAGGCTACGGTCGCGCTGCGCGTGAACCCGGATGTCGATGCCGTGACCAACCCGAAGATAGCAACCGGCAGCGGCGAGGCGAAGTTCGGTATCCCCGCACACCGCATCCCGCAGGTCTGGCACCGCGCCGAGGCGTTGCCGGGAATCCGCCCGCTGGGGCTCGCCATCCACATCGGCAGCCAGCTGTCCTCGCTTGGCCCGTTGGAGGCCGCCTTTGCTCGGATGACGGACCTTCTGGTGCAGCTTCGCGCCGACGGGTATCGCGTGGAGCGGGTCGATCTGGGTGGCGGTCTGGGGATTCCCTATGATCCCTCGCTGTCCGCCCCTCCGCATCCGGACGCCTATGGCGATCTCGTGCGCCGGATGACGGCCGATTGGAATGTCGCTCTCGCCTTCGAACCCGGGCGGCTGATTGTCGGGAACGCCGGGGTACTCGTCTCCCGCGTGGTGCTCGTGAAGGCGGGGCAGACGCGCAGCTTCGCCGTGCTGGATGCGGCCATGAACGATCTGATCCGGCCGACCCTTTATGGGGTCTATCACGATATTCGCGCCGTCGCCCCGCGCGAAGGCAGGATGGTTGCCACCTTTGTCGGCCCTGTATGCGAAACGGGCGACACCTTCGCCGAGGACCGGGAGACGACCACGCTTCAGGCGGGAGACCTCGTCGCGCTGATGACCGCGGGTGCCTATGGCGCGACCATGGCGTCGACCTACAACTCCCGCCCGCTGGTGGCCGAAGTGCTCGTCGAAGGCGCGCGCTTCGCCGTGGTGCGGCCACGACAGACCATCGAGGAGCTGATCAGCCAGGACAAACTCGCGCCATGGCTTCAGCAGCAACAGGAGGCCGCATGACCAACACGATCGACATCGTCGTCCTGCCGGTGGGAGGGATGGGCACACGCTTCCTGCCTGCCACAAAGGCGGTTCCCAAAGAGATGCTGCCGATCCTCGACCGGCCGCTGATCCAATATGCCGTGGACGAGGCGTTGGAGGCCGGAATCCAGGAGATCGTGCTGGTGACGGCCCGCGGCAAGGGCGCGATGGACGACTATTTCGACCAGGCGTTTGAGCTGGAGACCACGCTTGCCAGTCGCGGCAAGACCCGCGAACTGGAATCGCTGAAGCCAACCCGGCTGCCGCCCGGACAGGTGACGAGCGTGCGCCAGCAGGAACCGCTTGGCCTCGGCCACGCTGTCTGGTGCGCGCGCGCGATCGTGGGCCAACGGCCGTTTGCGGTCATCCTGCCCGACGATCTGGTCCACGGCTCACCCGGCTGCCTGCGGCAGATGGTGGACAGCTGGGCGGACGTGGGCGGCAACCTGGTGGCAGTGGAGGAAGTGCCGCGCGAGAGGACCGCCAGTTACGGCATCGTCACCCCGGGCGAGACGCGCGGCAGGCTCACCGAGGTCAGGGGTCTGGTCGAGAAACCGAAGCCAGAAGAGGCCCCATCGAACCTCGCCGTCATCGGGCGTTATATCCTTCAGCCCGAGGTGATGGACCTGCTCGCCGAAGGGAAGCGCGGCGCGGGCGGCGAAATCCAGTTGACCGACGCCATGGCCGGTCTGCTCGGCCGTCAGCCATTTCACGGTTTCGCCTTCGAGGGGACACGGCACGATTGCGGCAATGTCGCCGGCGCGACCATCGCCACCCTGTCGCTGGCGCTCGACCGGCCCGACATTGCGCCCTCGGTCCGCGCCTGGGCCGCGGAGCATCTCCAATAGACAGGCTGCCAGTCTTCCTCGACGTTCGCGACCGGCCGGTTCTGCTGGTCGGCTCCGGCGAGGCGGCGGATGCCAAGCGACGTCTCATTCTTGATGCAGGCGGAAGGCCGGTTGGCGAGCCCACGGCGGAGACACGCATCGCCTTTGTTGCGCTGGTTGACGGCGCCGCAGAGATGGCCCGGCACCTCCGGGCGAAGGGGCTCCTGGTGAATGTCGTCGATCGTCCCGACCTCTGCGATTTCACGGTCCCCGCAATCATCGACCGCGCGCCAGTGACGGTCGCAGTCGGGACGGGCGGCGCATCTGCCAGCCTTGCGAAGGCGCTGAAGGAACGCCTCGAGCTGCTGCTGCCGCAGTCCCTTGGAGCCCTCGCAGAGGCGATCCGGGCGGCCCGGGCCCGTGCCGGAAGCACCACTGCCGAGCGACGCGCGTTCTGGGCTGCGCTGCTTGCCCCCGGCGGAGCGCTTGATCCGTTCCGCGAGCAACCAGAGCCGGATGGCATTATCGCCGCCGGCCCGTCTGCAGTCGCGCCCACAAAGCTGGAGCAGGTCGATGTCCCGTCTGACCCGGAGTTGCTGACCCTTCGCCAGCTGCGCCTTCTGCAGCAGGCGGATCTGGTCGTGGCGCCCGCAGACACCCCACACGCGGTCATGGCGCTCGTCCGACGCGATGCGGCCCGAGCGGAGACGTGTCCCGACCCGAAGCCGTCGGGGCTGACCGTCGTGCTACGCCTTGTCGAGGCACCGGGCCGACGCTAGCGTTTTGCTGAGGAGGGGTCTGATGCACGCATGGCTTGGCGCGCTGCTGATGGCTTTTGCCGCCACAGCCGGAGGGGCGCAGGAGACCGTGAAGACTGCGCCCGGCGGCTGGACCCACGGCAGCGTGGCGCCGGCGGGGACGATGTTCGATCTCGGTTTCCAACCGGTGCCCGGCCTCGCCTTGTACCGGCTCGCGGAAT
>JBKBXK010000224.1:0-3811 GCA_046314095.1 Thermaurantiacus sp.
GGCGTGAACCCCGTCGACTATCTCGCCGACACCCTCCGCGCCATCCTTGATGGACACCCCAGATCCCGTATCGAGGACCTCATGCCCTGGCGGCACGCCCAGCCGACAAGCCTCGCCGCATAGGGCCGCGTCATCGCGCTTACAAAGATTCCAAACCCTTACGAACACCACCGATTCCTCCGTGCAACACGGATGCGACACGGGACAGAGCCGATGTTCGCGGAGCGTTCGCTGTCAGATGCCGCTGTTCCGGAGGCGGCGGTAGGTCGCCTCCCGATCCGCGTCGATACGCGGTGGCGGATAGGGAAGCGCATCTTCATAGCCTTTCGCCACCGCTGCGCCGTCAGCGCGGAAACGGTTGTAGACATCCAGAAGCTCTCGCCCGACATGATCTGGCAGAGGTTGTCGTCGCGACCGAAACTTGCTGGCGAATTGCGCGACGGGGCTACCGCGCCTGACATCGCTGATCATGTGGATGAGGGTCGGAACGTCGGAAGCACCGAAGTTGTTCACGAGCGTCGGGGCGGTGTCGTAGCGCAGCGGCATGGCCGATGGCTCCCAGGTGGCCTCGCCGAACATGCCGTGGTGAAGCATTCTGACTGGTGGACTGACATGGACAAGCTTGATCCCCAGCTGCCCATTCTGGGCGAACGCGAACCGTGCGCCGTTGTGCTCGGCCAGCTTCTGCGGGTTCATGAGGTTCTTCCGATGGCACCCTGTGCAGCCGAAGCTTCCGAATTCCCACAGGGGATCAGTTCTCATCTCGTTCGGATCATCGAGCCGAGGCTGTCGAAGCATAACGATGACGATGCGATGCTCAGCCATCCGCAGCGGTCTCCTGCAATTTCGAGATCACGTCTTCGCACCACCGCCCGGCATCATCCCGTTCGCCTGCATCAGCGATGAACTCCTGCCCTCGGGCAGCCACGTTCAGTCCGTCGCCGCCTTCCCAGCGATCCGCCCGCGCGTGATAGGTAAGGCCGACCTCTCGAAGCCATTCTGGGACTCGCCACGAACTAACCGGGCCTCCAGGACGCGTTAGGCGAAGTTCCTCGCGCGCAGCGCTCGTGATCCGGCCACGACCCAGATACAACGTGTTGTTGGGGTTCCATTCTCCGAGCGTATGGGGATGACGCATCGCGAAGCCGGGCGGCTGATCATCCTCGACCGGGTGCGCCCCCAGCGAGATTACATCCTCGACCTGCAGGTATCCGAAGAAGCGGTGGTGTCGATCCCGGCCGCCTGGCTCTGCAAACAGCCCGAAGAACAGAAAGACGTCGCCAACCCCGACGGCGTTATTTGCGAGGTGAGCCTGTGCGGCTCCGGTTTGCCCGAAGGCGCACCGGCCCTGTTCGAACATAGGATCGTGATGGCAAAGGCTGGTCCCTGCGATTCGCCCCTTCGTCGCGGCTTCGACAATCTCCGAAAGCCCGAGATCTGAGTAGGTGGTCTTGGAGCGACGATTGGTCGGGATGGGCAGACTGATCGGTCGGCCGTCGATAATCGGAGACGGAGCGCCGCCCGCCCCGCTGTCGAAACCCTTCCTGCTGAAAATGATCCTCACGCCAATTGGCCGCCGTCCAAGTGCTGTCGCTTATAGTCTCTTGGAAAAGCGGCCTGTTTGGCAACGCAATCTTCACGGCCTTACGCCGCCGCCGTCGCGATCCCATCCAGCCGCACCGCGACGCTGGTGACGCCATTCCCGGCGGCCTCGGTGGTCACGCCCACAGGGAAGCGCCCAGCGCCCGGCACGTTGATGTTCTTTGCGGTGTTGTCCCAGGTGACGCGCGCGCCAACGGTCAGCACTGCTGCGGTGGCCTTGGGGAGTTTGTAGACGCCCGTGGTAGCCAGTTCGAGGGGATCGCCCTCGGCGGCCGAATAGGCGGCGACGCCGAAGATGCTGCCCACGATCAGCGGGTCGCCCGAGGCGATGCCGCCCGTGGGCGTGGTCACGGTGATGACGTGGCCGTTCTGGAGGTAGTTCTTCATCTCAGAGCCCTTTCGAGGATTGGATGCGGACGACGGAGACGCGCCCCGCGGCGCCCGCGATCTGCCGGTTGAGGTCTGCGAGCGCGGCGGCCATCTCACCGTCGCTCGCGTAGGTGACGCGCTTGCCGTCGTATTCGACGGTTCGGACGCCCCGATAGCGCGCGGCCATCAGGGCATCGCGCCAGGCGGTGAGTTGGGCGATGTCGGCCATCTTACGCCCCGGGGTTCTGGAACCAGCCGCGGTGGTCGATGAAGCCCGCCCCGAAATCCAGGATCACCCGGATCTCCACGCCGTCCACATCCCAGCCCGAGCGGCTCTCGACCTGCGGGCCTTCCGCCCCCGAGAGGTAAGCGAACTCCAGACCGTCGATCTCGCCGGGGTCGGCGGTGACATACCAGCGGGTGGTCGAGGACAGGCGCGGCTCGACCACCAGCGAGAGCGAGCCCGAGAACGGGTTCACGTCGGCGGCGGTCGCGGGCGCGATGGAGGCGAGCCACTTCTCGGCCGTGGTCTCCAGCGCGGGCGGCACGAGCAGGTTGCGGGGCGTGACGCGGATCGTGCGGTCCTCGATGCCCTTCTGCGTGCGCAGCGCCAGCCGGGCGGCGGAGAGCGTCGCATCCGAGATGGCCGCGCCTGTGCCCGCCTTGTTGCCGTGATCGGCATGGAACAGGGTCTTGCCGTCCGACATGGTGGGCCCGTTGCCGCTGCCCGCCTCGAGGAGGGTGACGAGGATCCGCGCCTCGGTCTCGGCTGCAGCCTGCCCCATGCGGCGGGCGAGGTCCGCGAAGGCGCCGAGGTCGTCGTTGACCAGCACCTGCCGGGTGACGCCGATCTTCCGCGCCCAGGTCTCGACCTTGTAGGCCTCCCGCGCCTCGGCCTTGATCTCGCCGTGCTCGTTCAGCTTCTCGAGCAGCGGCGCCTCGCCCAGCATGATCTTGTTCACCGCCCGGAAGTCCCGCGCCGTGGTCTGGCGGCCGAGGCGGCGGATGCCCGAGGGCGCGGCCTGGTAGGCGTCGCGCAGCACCCGGCCCACGGTGTCCCCGAGGATGACCGGGAAGTCGGAGGTGGTGTGCAGCGCACGGGTCACGAGGCTCGCGGGCGACAGCGCCATGGTGGACTCGCCGCGCAGCGTCAGCAGTTCCTTCGCCATGTCCGCGGGGGGCGCGCAGGCATAGGGCCGGGCGGGCTCGGATAGCTCGTGCCGCGGATTGATCCGGGAATGGAGCGCCTCGCCCATCTGCCGTGCGCGCGAGCTCGGATCGGGCGGCGCTCGATCATCTGCGCCAGCGCCTGCCGCTAGGTTCTGAACTCATAAACGGGATTCCCGTCTGGATTGTGGTGTGATTCACTTCTGTTGCAGGAGGTGGTCATGGCTCGTTTTGATCTTTCGGATTTCGAGTGGGGGCTGATCCAGCCACTTCTGCCGGCACGCCCAGCCGACAAGCCTCGCCGCATAGGGCCGCGTCATCGCGCTTACGGTGGACGACCGGCGGGTGCTCAACGGGATATTCTGGGTGCTTCGGACCGGTTCGCCCTGGCGCGACCTGCCGGAGCGTTACGGCCCGTCCACCACGATCTACAACCGCTTCAACAGATGGGCCAAGGCGGGGGTCTGGGCGCGGGTCTTCGAGACCCTCGCCGAGAGATCGCCCGACAGCATGCTGCTTATCGACAGCTCGATCATCCGCGCCCATCAGCAGGCGGCGGCGAAAAAGGGGGGGCGGATCACACCCTCGGTCGTTCTCGTGGAGGATTGAGCACCAAGATCAACGCGATGGTCGATGCGCGCGGGCTGCCTGTCGCCATCACCCTCTCGCCCGG
>JBKBXK010000225.1:0-3796 GCA_046314095.1 Thermaurantiacus sp.
GGAACTTCTGCAGCCGGTAGATGTCGACCATCGACTCGCCGGCCTTCACATCCTCGGTCGCGCGGATGACGATCCGGGCCGCGTCCACCTGGTCGATGATGCCGGTCCGCCGCGCAGCGATGGCAGCGCCGGAATCGCGTGCGACCGTTTCCTCCATGCCAGTGCCGACGAAGGGCGCTTCCGCCTTCACCAGCGGCACCGCCTGGCGCTGCATGTTGGAGCCCATCAGCGCGCGGTTTGCGTCGTCATTTTCCAGGAAGGGGATGAGCGAGGCCGCAACCGAGACGAGCTGCTTGGGCGACACGTCGATCAGGGTCACCTGCTCGCGCGGGGCGACGAGGAACTCGCCGGCCTGGCGGGCCGAGACCAGCTCGTCGGCGATCGCGCCATCAGGGCCGATCCCGACATTGGCCTGCGCGATCACATGATCGCCCTCCTCCATCGCCGAGAGGTAGATCACCTCGTCGCTGATGCGGCCATCGGCCACCCGCCGATAGGGTGTTTCAATGAAACCATATTTGTTGACCCGGCTGAACGTGGCCAGTGAGTTGATGAGCCCGATGTTCGGGCCTTCCGGCGTTTCGATCGGACAGATCCGACCATAGTGGGTCGGGTGCACGTCGCGCACTTCGAAGCCGGCACGCTCGCGGGTCAGGCCGCCCGGCCCAAGCGCCGAGACACGCCTCTTGTGCGTCACTTCGGAGAGCGGGTTGGTCTGGTCCATGAACTGCGAAAGCTGCGAGGAGCCGAAGAACTCCCGCACCGCGGCGACCGCCGGCTTCGCGTTGATGAGGTCGTTGGGCATGACGGTGGTCACGTCCACGGAGCTCATCCGCTCCTTTACCGCCCGCTCCATCCGCAGAAGGCCGATGCGGTAGCTGTTTTCCAGAAGCTCGCCCACCGAGCGCACACGCCGGTTGCCGAGATTGTCGATATCGTCGATCTCGCCCTTGCCGTCCTTGAGATCCACGAGCGTCTTCACGACCGCGAGAATATCCTCCGTCCTGAGCGTCGTCAGATCGTCCGGCGTGTCGAGCGCGAGGCGCATGTTCATCTTCACGCGCCCGACCGATGACAGGTCGTAGCGCTCGGGATCGAAGAACAGGCCGTTGAACAGCGCGTCCGCTGTCTCGCGCGTTGGCGGCTCGCCAGGGCGCATCACCCGATAGATGTCAGCAAGCGCCTGATCCTGGGTGCTGTCGGCAAGGCGCGCCTTGTCGGCCATCAGGGTCTTGCGGATCCATGGGCCGACGTTCACGTCGTCGATATCGAGCACATCGATATGGTCGACACCCGCCGCGGTCAGCCGGTCGAGATGCTCCTGGCCGATCTCGTCGCCGGCCTCGATGTAGATTTCGCCGGTCTGCTCGTTGATAAGATCGAAAGCGGAGAAGCGCCCCAGAACCTCCTCGGCGGGAACCAGCAGTTCGGCAGCGCCATCATTCTGCACCTTTCGGGCGGCGCGCGGCGTCACCTTGGTGCCGGCGGGGAACAGAAGCTCGCCCGAAGCCGCATCGATCACGTCGAACGCAGGCTTCACGCCCCGCCACTGCTCGGCGACGAAGGGGATCCGCCAGCCACCATTGGCGGCATCGCGGGCGAAGCGCACCCGCCCATAGAAGTGGCCAAGAATATCCTCGCTCGAAAGGCCAAGCGCGTACAGCAGCGCTGTCACCGGCAGCTTCCGCTTCCGGTCGATGCGGACATTCACCACATCCTTGGCATCGAACTCGAAATCGAGCCAGGAACCACGATAGGGGATGACCCGCGCAGCGAACAGAAACTTGCCCGAGCTGTGGGTCTTGCCGCGGTCGTGATCGAAGAACACGCCTGGAGAGCGGTGCATCTGCGAAACAATCACCCGCTCGGTGCCGTTGATGATGAAGGTGCCGTTGCCGGTCATCAGCGGCATGTCGCCCATGTAGACATGCTGCTCCTTGACCTCGACGACCGAGCGCGTGCCGGTGTCGGCGTCCACCTCGAAGATGACGAGCCGCAGCTTCACCCGCATCGGCGCGGCATAGGTCAGATCGCGCTGGCGGCATTCCTCGACGTCATACTTCGGATCTTCCAGCTCATACTCGACGAAATCGAGCTCGGCGGTGCCGGCGAAATCGCGGATCGGAAAGACCGAACGCAGCGTTTTCTCAAGACCTGACACATAGCCGGTGGACGGATCGGAGCGCAGGAACTGCTCGTAGCTTTCGCGCTGCACCTCGATGAGGTTCGGCATCTGCACGGCCTCGGCAAGGTGGCCGTAGCGCTTGCGGATGCGGCGGGTGGAGCGGAAACGGGGCTGGTGCTGGGTGGAGAGAGGAGGTGCCGCCTTGGTTGCCATGCCGGGAAACGTCCTTCGTCAATGTGTCGCAGTCAAAAATGTCCGCGCGAATCGACAAAGGCCCGGGAGCGCAAAACGCTGCGGGTGCCGGAACAACCGACCGCAGCCTGCACGCCTCAGAAGAATTTGCGCAGCGTTTCCATTCGTTTGACGCGAGCGCGCGAATCCCGTGTCATGTCTCGGAAAAGCCGAGCACGGGAGTTAGGTGTTCTCCGGCCCGCTGTCAAACAGCAGGGGGTCGGCCGAAGCCGGCAAGGCAGTGGCGCGCGGATGACAAAATCCTGCATCACAGCACCACTCCGGGAGCCAGAGAGAGCGGTCAGGCCCGCCCGCCCATCCGCTTGGCGCGCACCTTGCCCCAGCGGTTGGTGCTCGTGCCGGGCTTGCCGCTCGCCGCACGGCCCTTGCGTGGCGCGACGGATTGCTCGGCCGGAATGCCGAGCTCGCCTTCCTCCAGCCGCCGGATCTCGTCGCGCAGGCGTGCCGCCTCCTCGAACTCGAGGTTGGCGGCCGCATCGTGCATCTTCTTCTCAAGCTCGGCGACATAGGATTTGAGATTGTGGCCGACGAGATGGGGGGTCGCGTCGTCTATCGCGACCGTCAGATGATCCTTCGCCGCCACATCGCCCACGATGTCGGCAATCGCCTTCTTCACGCTTTCGGGCGTGATCCCGTGCGCTGCATTGTAGGCAAGCTGCTTGGTGCGCCGCCGCCCGGTTTCCGCAAGTGCCCGCTCCATCGAGCCCGTCACGGTGTCGGCATAGAGAATCACGCGCCCGTCGACATTGCGCGCGGCGCGGCCGATGGTCTGCACCAGCGAGGTTTCGGAGCGAAGAAAGCCTTCCTTGTCCGCATCAAGGATGCACACCAGCCCGCATTCCGGAATGTCCAGCCCCTCGCGCAGCAGGTTGATGCCGACCAGCACATCATAGACGCCCATCCTCAAGTCGCGGATGAGCTCGATACGCTCCAGCGTTTCCACATCGGAATGCATGTAGCGCACGCGCAGTCCTGCTTCGTGGAGATACTCGGTCAGGTCTTCGGCCATCTTCTTGGTGAGCGTCGTCACCAGCGTGCGATAGCCCTTCAGCGCCATTGCCTTGGCTTCGGCGATGAGGTCGTCGACCTGGTCCTCCACCGGGCGGATATCCACGGGCGGGTCGACAAGGCCGGTCGGGCGGATCACCTGCTCCACGAACACGCCGCCGGTTTCGTTCATTTCCCAGGGGCCCGGCGTGGCCGAGACGGCAACGGTCTGCGGGCGCATCGCATTCCACTCTTCGAAACGCAGCGGCCGATTGTCGACACAGGAGGGCAGCCGGAAGCCATATTCAGCCAGCGTCACCTTCCGCGCCCGGTCGCCGCGCGCCATGCCTCCCACCTGCGGCACGGTCACATGGCTCTCGTCCACGAACAGAAGCGCATTGTCGGGGAGATATTCAAAGAGGGTCGGCGGCG
>JBKBXK010000226.1:0-3784 GCA_046314095.1 Thermaurantiacus sp.
TCTCTGACGCCCTCACAACCGGGCAGGTGCGGCCGGCCTGTCCTACAATACCCGTATCGGTTATCTTCTGTTTCAGGAGGTAACCATGATCGCAACAGTACAGCAACTCGTCGCCGCCGGCGTTCCGCCCACTCAGGCCCGCCTGTTCCAGCCCGCGCTCGCGCCTGCCTTCCAGCGTTTCGCGATCAATACGGCACCGCGCATCGCTGCGTTCCTCGCCCAATGCCATGTGGAATCCGCGGGCTTCGCACGGCTGGAGGAGAATCTCTGGTATACCACGCCCGCGCGCATCGCCGCGGTCTGGCCCAGCCGGTTCCGCAGCGCCGCCGATGCCGCCGCCTTCGCGCGCAATCCGGAACGGCTGGCCAATCGCGTCTATGCCGGCAGGCTTGGCAATGGCCCGGAAGCCAGCGGTGACGGCTGGCGCTTCCGCGGCCGCGGGCTGAAGCAGCTGACCGGCCGTTCGAACTATGCCGAGGCCGCCCGTGCGCTCGGCCGCCCCTATGTGACGGAACCGGATCTCGTCCGCGCCCCGGCCGACGCCGTGCTCACCGCCGCCTGGTTTTTCGCCAGGGCGGGCTGCAACGCGCTGGCCGACGCGCGGCAATGGGATGCAATCACGCGGCGGATCAACGGCCCGGCGATGCTGGCCGCACCGGAACGACGCCGACGCACCACCCAGGCGCTTGCGGCGCTCACCGCATCCGGGGCTCTTGCCGCCTGAGCGCCTCGTAGAGCAGCAGGGTTCCGGCCATGGCGACATTCAGGCTGTCGGCCCGGCCCCGCATCGGGATCATGGCCAGCGCATCGCACGCCGCCACCAGCGGTTCCGGAAGCCCCTGCTGCTCATTGCCAAGAAGGATGCAGCACGGCTGCGGAAAGTCAGCCTGCCGATAGTCGCCCGCGCGCGGATCGATGGCCGCGCCGATGATGTGCACGGCAGCGCCCCGCGCCCAGTCGAGGAAGGCGGCGCTGTCGGTCTGCACCACCGGGATGGTGAAGATCGCGCCCATGGATGCGCGCACCGCCTCGACAGACCAGGGATCGGTGCAGTCGTCGAGCAAGAGCAGTCCGCCGGCGCCAGCGCCATCTGAGGCGCGCAGCAGCGTGCCGAGATTGCCCGGGTCGCGCAGCCGCTCAGCCGCAATCAGCCGCCCGGCATCGAGGCGCAGGTCCGCGAACCCGGTGGTCGGGATCGCGAAGGCGCCCATAACCAGCTGCGGATTGTCCTTGCCCGAGACTCCGGCAAGCACCGCCTCGCTCGCTTCGAGCACCTGCCCGCCGGCCGCGGCCGTTGCTGCAATCAGCCGCGCCAGCGCAGGCTGTGCCTCCCGCCCGGCCGCGTGCAGCAGGATCTCCGGTGTGCGGCCTTCGTCCAGCGCCTCGATCAGGATCCGAAGCCCCTCGGCAAGGAACAGCCCCTCGGCGCGGCGATGCTTTTTCAGCCGCAGCGCCTTCAGCCGCTTGATGGTGGCATTCCCGTGGCTGGTGATGACCTCCCGCACTCCGGCCTCAGACCGGTTCCAGCCGATAGGCATGCCAGAGCAGGTGCGCCGCCGCGCCGCGCCACGGGGCCCAGGCAGCGCCCATGGCGCGCAGCGCCCGCTCCGCCGGCCGCTCGGCAAGGCCGAAAACGCGCCCAGCCGCTACCTGCAGCGCCAGATCTCCGGCCGGAAGCACGTCGCGCCGGCCTTCCGCGAACAGGAGGTAGATTTCCGCGGTCCAGCGGCCGAGGCCCTTCACCTGCACGATCCGGGCAATCGCCGCCTCGTCATCGCCAGGCAGCGCATCGATCGGCAAGGCGCCCGAAACCAGAGTGGCGGCCAGGCTTTCCACATAGGCGACCTTCTGTCGCGACAGCCCCGCCGCGCGCAGCGCCGCGCCGTCCGCAGCCAGCAGCGCCGCTGGGTCGCTCGGGTCACCGACCGCGCGCTCCACCCGCTCCCAGATGGCCCGCGCTGCATGAATGCTCACCTGCTGGCCCACGATTGCCCGCAGCAGCCCGGCCGGCCCGCGCGGCGACACGCGTGGTTCGGGGAGGCCATGGGCTGCGACAATATCGGCAAAGCGCGGCTCGGCTCTTCCCAGCGCCTCCGCCTCCGCCGCCAGAAGTGCGTGGGCCGCCGCCCGTTCGTCAGCCTCTCCAGTTTCCAAGGCTTGCCTCGCTCCCCCGCGCCGCTACAAGCCCGCGGCGATACCGGGCCACGCCCGGCCCAGCAACGGGGAGATATGATGCCAACCTTGGTAGTGGTGGACCGCGCGGGGCGCGAGAAGGCGGTCGAAGGCGACGCGGGCCTCTCCGTTATGGAGGTGATCCGGGACAATGGCTTTGACGAGCTGCTTGCCCTGTGCGGAGGCTCCTGCTCCTGCGCCACCTGCCATGTGTTCGTGGACGAGACGTGGACCGATCTTGTCGGTGGCCCGCACGAGGACGAGGCCGATCTGCTCGACAGCTCCGACCATCGCCGCGACAACAGCCGGCTCTCCTGCCAGATCCGATTCTCGGACGAGCTCGACGGCCTGAAGGTTACGATCGCGCCGGAAGACTGAGCCGGCGTCTCAGCCCTCGCCTTCGCCGACCGGCTCCTCGAAGGTCGCCAGGCGATACTTGTCGCCCAGCTTCGCGAACAGGATCGGCTTCTCGTTCCTCAGCAGATCGATGGTGGTGTGCAAGGCCGACTCCGGCGCCTGCATGTGCGGCACGCCCAGCTTCTCGGTGTCCTCGGCGATGTCCTCCCCTTCGGCGCGGAAGTGGATCACTGCGACCAGCTGCTCGCGTGCGCCGCGCAGATAGAGCACCGCCCGGTTGCCGTTGTTGCCCCGCGGCCCCGCGTAGAGCGCAACCTCATATGTTCTGACCTGAAGCATCGCCATTCTCCCCAAACACACACCACAGGATCCTAGCCCGGAGGCAGGTGCAACGGAAGCATCAGCAGGCCGATGACAGCGGCGGCCGTCTTCGCTAGGTCGGCCGCCACCATGGGGGAAACGGTCCGCATCGCCATCCTCGGCGCCTCCGGCTACACCGGCGCCGATCTCGTGCGCCTCGCGCTCGGCCATCCGCGGCTGGAAATCGTGGCGCTTGCAGCCAACGCCCGCGCCGGCCAGCACATGGGCGAGATCTGGCCGCACTTCGCCGCCCACCCCGGCCTGCCGCAGCTGGAAAAGGCAGACGCGATCGATTTCGACGCCGCCGACATCGTCTTCGGCTGCCTGCCGCACGCTGCGGGCGCCGAGCTTCTGGCCTCGCTCGATCGCCACCCCGTCATCGATCTCTCCGCCGATTTCCGCCTCGCCGACGCCAGCGCGTTTGCGGACTGGTATGGCGTTCCGCACCCGGCGCCGCAGCTGCTGGCAGATGCCGTCTATGGGCTTACCGAGCATGCCCGGGACGCGCTCGGCAATGCCCGTCTTGTCGCCTGCCCCGGCTGCTACCCCACGGCGGCGCTCCTGGCCCTTCTCCCGCTCGCAGCGGCCGGGGCGATCGCACCGGCGGGCATCACCATCAACGCACTTTCCGGCGTCTCCGGCGCCGGGCGCGGCCTGAAAGAGGCCAATCTCTTCTGCGAGCTCGCCGAAAGCGCGGCGGCTTACGCAGTCGGCCACCACCGCCACATGCCCGAAATCGAGCAGGAACTGGGCCGCGCCTTCGGCAGCCCTGTCCGCATCGGCTTCACGCCGCATCTCGTGCCGATGAACCGCGGCGAGCTTCTGACCATCACCGTCAGCCTCGCCGATGTCACGCTCCGCGACGCCCGCACACTCCTTGCCGAGCGCTATGGCG
>JBKBXK010000227.1:0-3746 GCA_046314095.1 Thermaurantiacus sp.
GATGCGTTCGGGATCGGCGTCGACCGGTCGCACGCAGCGCTTCGAATTGCGTCGGCCAACGCCGACCGGATGGGCTTTGGCGATCGCGCACGATTCCTGCAGGGGGATTGGGGGCAGCCGATCGACGGCTTGTTCGACCTTATCCTCTGCAACCCGCCCTATATTGCAGAAGGCGAAGTGCTGATGCCAGAAGTTGCCCGGTACGAGCCCGCGATGGCCCTGCGAGCCGGCCCGGATGGCCTTGCCGCTTTCCGGGCGGTGCTCCCTCACATCGCCCGAATGCTTCCGTCGCACGGCGTGGCCCTGGTGGAAGCGGGCCTCGGCCAGTCCCAGCAGGTCGAGGATATCGCCATCGCCAGCGCGCTTGCCGCGACATGGCACCATGATCTGGCCGGCCGACGGCGCGCATGCGCGCTCCGACCTTCGCACGGGGGGCTTGGCAAGCCGATACGGGCGGGATAGTAGGAGGCATTGCCGCAGCCGAAAGGCATCGCCCGACTTGAGGGACGGCAGATGCCAGCGGCGGTTTCAACATTGCTAGGGAGCGCGCGACGCAAAGCGGTCGTGGGCCCGGAAGGGTGGCGTCATGAGGCCGCTGTCGAGCGGCCGCCGGATCTCTGTTGAGCAGGCAAAGGGTCGCAAACCGTGCCGCGGCAGAACGAGCCGGGCGTGGGCACACGGCGCCGCTCCGCGGACCAGACGAGGTTCGTGCAAATTTTTTCGGGCGGGCCATGGTGGACGCCCAGAGCAAGGACAACTACCGCATGCAGAGCAGGCAATCGGGTCGGAGGCGTCGCGGCGGGGGCGGCGGGAGCCAGCCGCGACCGTTGAATCAACCGATGGGCGGCCAGTCCGGCAATCGGCTCGAAAATCGGGTTCGAGGCAACGCCACACAGCTTCTCGAAAAGTACAAGCAACTGGCCCGTGATGCCCATCAGGGCGGAGACCGTGTCGCTGCGGAATATTATCTTCAGCATGCCGATCACTATTTCCGCGTGCTGAACGATGTCCGGATCCGCCAGGATGAAATGCGGTCGCGCCGCGGCGCTTTCGATCAGGGTGACGAGGACGACGCGGACGAGGAGACCGAAACCGTCGACACAGGCGCCGACGGGCGGCAGGAGGCGGCACGACGGGACCGCGCGGGGCCGCGCCGCGAGCCACCCGTGGTGAGGGGTGCCAACGGCCACGGCCCGGCAGACGACACCGATGAAACCGATTCGGCAGAAGACCAGCCGATGTCCGACGGCGAGGCCGCGCTCATCGCCTTCGGTGGCGCGCCCGCGACGGAGGCGGCTTCCGAAGCGGACGCCGATGAGGAAACAGCGGAACGGCCCACGCGGCGGCGCGGTCGCCCGCGCAAGACAGCAGCCCCCGCCGTCGAGGGCTGACCGCTTCCCGTGGGCGGTCGGCCGGAGCCCTTTGCCGACCTGCAAGAGGCCGAGGATGCCATCTGGCAGATGTTGGCCCGCGCGACGCGGGATCGGCGGAGTGCCTGGCATACGCCCGTGCTTGCAACCGTCGGCACGGATGGCGCGCCACAGGCGCGCGTTCTGGTCCTGCGCGCGGTGGACCGGAGGGCCCGCCTCTTGCGGCTCCACACCGACGTGCGGACAGCCAAGGTGGACGAGATCCGGAAGGAGCCGCGCGCGTCTCTTCTTCTCTATGATCCAGGCGCACGTCTGCAGCTGCGCGCGTCGGGCATTGCCCGGATAGAGCATGTCAGCCAGGCGGCCGACACGGCATGGTCGGCCACGCGTCTTCTTGGCCGGAGATGCTACACAGCCCCCGACGCGCCCGGGAGCACGGCCCCCGGTCCGGTCTCGGGCCTGCCTCCGGAACTGGAGAGCCGGGAGCCAACGCCTGAGGAAAGCGAAGCCGGACGGCCGAATTTCGCAGTGCTGCTGGTCGAGTTGCTGCGCCTCGAGTTCCTGCAGCTGGCATTTGCTGGCCACCGCCGCGGCGCATTTGCCCATGACGCCGGAACCGGTGCGTGGGCAGGACGCTGGCTGGTCCCCTGAAGCGACATCCGTCGGGGTTGGACCACCAGGTTCAACCCCGACGGATAAAGTTGCTTGTCAATCCAGTGTGGTGAGCATCGCTTGCCGATCATGTTCAATCGGCAGTGCGATTCAGCATGATCGGAAGATGCTCCAGCCGCCTGTCGCCCGGTCAGTCTCCCCCGGCGTCGTCGTCGGCGCCGGTGCTGCTGGACAGAAACAGCAGGCCCATGAGCGCAGCCGTGAGCATCAGTGACGCGCCAACCCCCAGCGCGACGGCGATCACGAAATGGACCGACATCGGCGTACCCGTCGCTGCGAGCCACGTGAACGCAAGCCCCAGCACGACAACCACGGCCACCAGCATCGTGCGCATCAGCCGCCGGTAGCGGGCCCAGGCCTCGGTGCGGGTGAGCGGCGCGGGTTCCTGCGGCATCCGCTTTTCAATCGGGCCAAAGTGCGCGACATTCAAGGCCGAGGAGGAGCACGCCAGGCATTGCGCCGGGCGCGACAGTGAAGGGGAGAGGCTGGATGGGGATTGCGACGATCCTTGCGTCGAAGGGCCATGAGGTGGTCACGGTGGCGCCGGAAACCCCGGTCGGGGAGATCGTGGGCACCCTGATTTCCCGGCGGATCGGCGCGGTCATCGTCACGGAAGGCGCCCAGGTGGTGGGCGTGGTCTCCGAGCGGGACGTGATTCGCGGTCTGTGCGGGCAGGGAACGGACGTGCTCGGCCGGCCGGCCCGGGAAATCATGACCAGCCCGGTGGTCACGATTGCCTCCACCGATTCGGTTGCAAACGCGATGGAGCTGATGACGGGGCGCCGGGTGCGTCACCTTCCCGTGGTCGACGGCGGCGCGCTGGTCGGACTCGTCTCGATAGGTGATCTGGTGAAGCGGCGCATAGAGGAAGCGGAACAGGAGGCTCTGGCGCTCAAGGATTACATCGCGGCGGGTTGAACCGGGCCGGAAATTGCGTATGGTGTTCGGCCCGGTCTGGAGCCGGTCCGTTTCGTGAAAAAAATGTGACGCTGGTTCCAGAAAGCTGTTGACGGATGCCGGAGGCGACGCCATATGCCGCCTCCGCAGCCGACGCCGGTCGCGCCACTTCGTCTCGCCCTCGGGCCAGCGGGTGACCAACCGGAGGCGGCAATCCCAACGGATCGGGATGTCAAACCGGAGCCTTAACGGAACCGGTCCTGACGCGACGCTGTTTCTCATCGTTGGTTTCATGAAGGGACATGTGGACGGCGGTCCCGGCCCCAGGGTTCAAGGCCTGGGTGTCCGGTTCAAAGCTGTCCTATTGTCTCAACGCATACGCATTCCGGTGGGTAACCACCGGATGCCAGATGACGTTGTGCAGAAGTGACAAGCTCCTTGGCCGGGCCTGTGTGTCGCGTTTTCCCGCGGCTTCGGGTTCGGACATCAACTTGAGAGTTTGATCCTGGCTCAGAACGAACGCTGGCGGCATGCCTAACACATGCAAGTCGAACGCGTCCTTCGGGACGAGTGGCGCACGGGTGCGTAACGCGTGGGAATCTGCCCCAAGGTACGGAATAACCCAGGGAAACTTGGGCTAATACCGTATGATGCCGAAAGGCCAAAGATTTATCGCCTTGGGATGAGCCCGCGTGGGATTAGCTAGTTGGTGGGGTAAAGGCCTACCAAGGCGACGATCTGTAGCGGGTCTGAGAGGATGATCCGCCACACTGGGACTGAGACACGGCCCAGACTCCTACGGGAGGC
>JBKBXK010000228.1:0-1206 GCA_046314095.1 Thermaurantiacus sp.
CCTTGCGGGCGCTGCCCGGTCAGCCCATCAGCACCCAGAGGCCGACGACAAGGAACATCGCGGCCGACAGCCAGCGCAGCACCCGCATCGGCAGCCGGGTGAGCAGCCGGTCGGCGAAGATCACTGCCGGAACGGTTGCCAGCATGATGCCGGCAAACGCGCCGGCGAGCACTGCGAGCGGCTGGCCGGTGGCAGCGGCCATGGAGGCGACGACAAGCTGCGTGCGGTCGCCCATCTCGACCACGAAGAAGGCCGCCGCCGTGGTGAGATAGGCACCGCGCCAGGTGGCGGGGGCCTGCACCGGATCTTCCCGGCCTTCGCCGCGCCAAAGCACCAGCGCTGCGGCTGCGAAGAAGCCGGCCGCCACGACGATCCGGAGGATATCGGCCGGGATCAGCTGGTGGGCGAGCACGCCGACGGCGGCGGCGAGCATGTGATTGAGCAGCAGCCCGGTGGCCATGCCGGCGATCACGGCGGCCGGCTGGCGGAAGCGGGCGGCGAGCACGATGGCCAGAAGCTGGGACTTGTCGCCCATTTCGCCTGCGAACACCGTGCCCATTGCAATGAGTGCGGTTTCGAGCGGCGCGGCCATTGCGGTTGCGCCTGCCGAGGCCGGACGGCCCGGTCAACTCTTGCCGTGCCGCCCCAGCGCTCCTAACCGCCGGCGATGCCCACAGCCCTTGCCCGCCTGGTGCGCCTTCTCGATGTCGAGGAGATCGAGGTCGATCTCTATCGCGGCACCAACACCGATGCCGGCTGGATCCGCGTTTATGGGGGGCAGGTGGTGGCGCAGGCGCTGGCGGCCGCGCAGCGGACCGTTGCCGCGCCGCGCGTCGTGCATTCGCTGCACAGCTATTTCATTCGCCCCGGCGATCCGAAGACGCCGATCCTCTACAAGGTGGAGCGGGTGCGCGACGGATCGAGCTTCACCACCCGGCGGGTGACGGCGATCCAGCATGGCGTTGCGATCTTCCTTGCCGATGCCAGCTTCCAGGTGCCGGAGGAGGGGTTATCGCACCAGCTGCCGATCCCGCACGCGCCAGCACCTGCGCGGCTGCCCTCGGAAGCGGAGCTGCACGAGCGGGTGAAGCACAGGGTGCCCGAGCCGTTCCGGACGCTGTGGTCCACCCGCGACCGGCCGTTCGAATTCCGCCCGGTGGCGCCGGGGAACCCGTTTCGGCCCGAGCCGCGGCGGGCGCATGCGCA
>JBKBXK010000228.1:1216-3742 GCA_046314095.1 Thermaurantiacus sp.
AGACCTGGTTCCGGGCCGACGACCGGGAGCTTCCCGGGCCGCTGGCGCCGGGCGAGCCGCTGGCGGCGGCGCTGCTGGCCTATGCCTCGGACATGACGCTCCTGGACACCTGCATCCTGCCGCACGGCGTTTCCTGGACCGACCCGAAGCTGCAGGCGGCGAGCCTCGACCACAATATCTGGTTTCACCAGCCCTATGATCCGCTCGCCTGGCACCTGTATGAGCAGAGCTCGCCCGTGTCGTCGGGCGGGCGCGGGCTGAACATCGGCCATGTGTTCCGCGAGGATGGCCTGCTGGTGGCGACCGTGGTGCAGGAGGGGCTGATCCGCTACCGTGCCTGAGCCGGCTCCTGCGCGTGGAGGGCAGGCGCCGGCAGCGGCCAGTTTGGGCCGGCTTCGCCACGAATGCGCGCGAGCACGGCATGGTAGAGCGGCATGGCGCCAGCGCCCTGCGGCCCGCCGAAGAACACCACCGGGCGCAGCACGAGTGCCGCCTCCTCGACGCGGCCGGCAAGCGCAAGCGCTGCGCCATAATCGATTGCGAGCGGAGAAACCTGCGGCGCCTGCAGATAGGCGCGCTCCAGCGCATCGAGCACGGACTGCGGAACCGGCCGCTCGCGCGGGCGGAACAGCTGCGCATAGGCGGCGATGGTGCGCCAGTCCTCGGGATCAGCGGCGAAGGCGGCCACGAAATCGATGCGCGCCGCGCGCATGGCGGCGACGCTGGCGAGGGCGTCGTGGCTTTCGGCGCGCCAGCGCAGCAGGCTGGCATCCTGCGGCTCGGCCGCCAGCAGCCGGTCGATCCGGGCGCGCGCCGGCTCGCGGTTGCCAGTGCGCAGGTCGGCAAGGGCGAGCGCGCGTTCGGCCAGCGCGTCGCCCGGGTGGCCGGCCGCCGCGGCGCGGACGGCTGCGGCTGCATCGCCAACCCACTCCTCCGGGCCGCCGACCTCCAGCCGCGCCATCGGCAACAGCAGGCGCGCGGCCGACGGCGGAAGCTCCCGCACACGGACGGTTGCGCTGGTGGCAGGATCGCGCGCCACGCGCGTGAAGGTCATCCGGCGGGACTGGGCATAGCGCTGCAGCACGGAGTTGAGGAGCGCGACGTCGGGAAGGCCAGGCTCGGCCTTCCACGCGGACAGCACATCTTCGCCACGGCCCACCCGGCGCAGATACGCCATGAGGTGCGGCTGCATCTCGGGCGTGCGCAGGAGATAGTGGGTCAGCAGCCAGGACTGGGACATGTATCGACTGCGGGCCTCCTCGGAGCCCAGGCTGGACGGCGACATCGTGATGAGATCGATGGCGCTCAGCCACCACGCCTCGCCCTGCCTCAGCGCCATCGCGCGGTTCAGATTGACGCGGCCCAGCTCGATCCGGCCGGGCTCGAGCTCGGCGGTGGAGAGATACTCCGCAAGGCCGTGGAAGAACCAGCTCGGGAACACCACCGGGCCGCCAGCGCGCAGTTCGTGATAGGCGACAAGAAGCTGCCGGACATGGCTGGCGGAAAACCGGACACGATCCCGCCCCATATCCCTCGGGCGGCTGAAGAGCAGGATGCCGCCGCGATCGGCACGGTAATTGCCCAACCAGGTCGCGGCCCCGCTGCTTTCGCCGGCCTCCTGCGGATTGCGCACCATGTAGATCGAAAGCGGCGGGCCGGGCGGCGATTCGCGGCCGGTGACGCTGCGCACCAGCGCCAGATAATCCTCGAGCTCCGCCGCCTGGGCCACCAGATCGCGCTCGGACCCGGTGGAATAGAGCCGGAAGTTCGCCGTTTCCGCCACCTTCCACTCGGCAAGGGCTGGACCGGCAAGAAGGAGGGCCAGCAGGACGGTGATGAGGCGCATCGAATCGTTCCCTGCAGACCCGACGGCTCATGGCACGGCCGGGGGTGGCATCCAATCTCCGCCGGCCGCTGCCTCGAGCCGGATTGCCGCATCGAGGGCGGCCGCCTCGGCGGCGAGCCGCGCGTCGCGCGCGAGGGCGAGGCGACGGTCCGCATCGGCGAGCGCATCCGCGCCGGCGAGGCCCGCGGCAACCTGGGAATCGACCAGCGCGCGGGCGCGCTCCAGCCGGGCAACGGCATCGCCAAGCGCCATCGCCTGCCGGCGGGCAGCCTTTGTGGCCGCCAGATTGGCCTCCACCTCGGCAATGGCGCCAAGGACGGCGCCGCGATAGTCTGCGACTGCAACCGCGCTGCGGGCACGCGCGCGCTCCACCTCGGCGGCGGTGCGCCCGAAATCGAGGATCGGCCCGGCGAGGCCGCCGCCGAGGCTGGCCGCGAGCGCGTCAGCCGTGAAAAGGCCCGAGGCGGCAGACGCAAGAAAGCCCACCGAGCCGGTGAGCGTGATGCGGGGGAAACGCGCAGCGACGGCGGCGGCGGCATCCTGATCGGCGGCGCGCAGCCGCGCGAAGGCCGCAGCCACATCGGGCCGCCGTGCGAGCGCGTCGGCTGGAACGGCGGGGATTGCCCATGCGTGCGGCAGCGGCTGCACCGGCAGGAGGATGCCGAGCAGCTCTGCAGTGG
>JBKBXK010000229.1:0-3685 GCA_046314095.1 Thermaurantiacus sp.
TGACGACGATCCGGTCGAACGCCAGCGCCTATCCGGCCGTCACCGCCTTCAAGGCGCTGGCGGCCGACGTAAAGGCAATCCTCGGTGCAGGCACCAAGGTGGGCTACGCCTCGGACTGGTCGGAGTATTTCGGCCACCAGCCGGGGGACGGCAGTGGCGACGTGTTCTTCCACCTCGACCCGCTCTGGTCGGATGCGAACATCGACTTCATCGGCATCGACAACTACATGCCGCTCTCCGACTGGCGCGACGGGTTCGACCATGCCGATGCCCTCGAGGGCTGGCCCGGCATCCATGACCGGGCCTACCTGCAGGCCAACATCGCGGGCGGCGAGGGCTTCGACTGGTTCTACGCCTCGTCCGCCGACCGGTCGGCCCAGATCCGGACGCCGATCACGGACGGTGCCGCAGGCAAGCCCTGGGTGTTCCGCTACAAGGATCTGCGCGCCTGGTGGTCGGACCCGCATTTCAACCGCCCGGGCGGGGTCGAGAGCGGCACGCCGACCGCATGGGTGCCGCAGTCGAAGCCCGTCTGGTTCACGGAACTGGGATGCCCCGCCATCGACCGGGGCACCAACCAGCCGAACGTCTTCTTCGACCCGAAGTCGTCCGAAAGCTTCACGCCCTGGTTCTCCCGCGGCTGGCGCGATGACGCGATCCAGCGTGCCTACCTCGAGGCCAGCTATCTCTGGTGGGGCGATGCCGCGAACAATCCGACTTCATCCGTCTACGGCAGCCGGATGGTGCATGTGCCCGAATGCGCCGCCTGGACCTGGGACGCGCGGCCCTATCCGTTTTTCCCCGCGCTGACCGGCGTCTGGACGGACGGCCCGAACTGGCGGCTCGGTCACTGGCTCACCGGGCGGCTCGGCGCGGTCTCGCTGGCCGCCCTCGTGCGCCACCTATGCCTGCGCGCCGGGCTGGCGGAAAGCCTGATCGACGTTTCCGGCCTCTGGGGCGCGGTCGAGGGCTATGTCATCGGCGTGCTGGAAAGCCCTCGCGCGTCGATTTCCACCCTGTCCCGCCACTTCGGCTTCGATGCCATCGAGACCGAAGGCGTGATCCGCTTTGTCATGCGCGGGCGGGCATCGAGCCTCACCCTTACGCTAGATGATCTGGTCGCCAGCCGGGAAGGCGAGCCCTTCGAGCTGACCCGGGGCCAGGAGACCGAACTGCCGCAAGCCCTGAAGTGGCAGGTCGCCCGCGCGGATGAGGACTATGACGCGGCCCTCGTCGAAGCCCGTCGCATCATAGTCGACACCACACGCATCGCGTCCGAGTCCTTCCCCATGGCGATCCCGCCGGAGGAGGCCGAGCGCCGCTGCCGCCGCGCGCTGATGGAGGCCTGGATCGGCAGGGAAAGCGCCACGTTCCGCCTGCCGCCCTCGCGGTTGGCGCTGGACCCAGCCGATGTAATCCGCCTCGCGCATGATGGCCGGGAGGTCGAGTTCCGGCTCGTCTCGGTCGCCGATGCCGAGGCGCGAGCCATCGAGGCGGTGCGCCAGGACCGCGCCGCCTACGATCTGCCGCCCGGCGATCCGCGGCCCGCAAGCCTTGCCAGCCCCGTCGTCTTCGGGATGCCAGAGATGGTCATGCTGGACCTGCCGCAGATCAGCGAGGACCAGCCCGCGCATCGCCCCCTGATCGCCGCGCATGCCAGCCCCTGGCCGGGTGAGATCGCGGTGTTCCGCAGCGCCTCGACGGACCGGTTCAATCTCCTGACGACCTTCGGCAGTCGCGCGCGGATCGGCACGTTGGCCTTCGATTTCTTTCCGGGGCCGACCTCGCGCTTCGATCTGGGCAATGCGCTGGTGGTCGATCTGCTGTCAGGCACGCTGGAAAGCGTGACGGACGTCGCACTGTTCGGTGGGGCGAACGCACTGGCGGTCGAGGCAACGGCCGGGGCCTGGGAGATCGTCCAGGCTGGTGCGGCCGAACTGATCGCGCCGAGCAGGTACAGCTTAACCCGCCTCCTGCGCGGCCAGCGCGGGACGGAACATGCCATGGGCAATCCCGCCCCGGCCGGGGCCCGGGTTGTGGTCCTGGACACGACCTTGGCCTCGCTGCCCATCGCCGAGTCTGACCTTGGCCTGCCGTGGAACTGGCGCGTGGGCCCGGCCACCCGCGCCGTCACGGATGACAGTTACGCCGCGCTGGGCTTCACCCCATCCGGGCGCGGCCTTGTCCCCTTCGCCCCTGTCCATGTCGAACAGCCATGGCGGACAGCGCGCGCCCCCGGCGATCTGACCATCCGCTGGACGCGCCGATCCCGCGCCCTTGTCGCGGATGCCTGGGAACAGGTCGAGGTACCGCTAGCCGAAGGCCTGGAAAGCTACGATGTACAGATCCTCGACGGGACATCCGTCAAGCGCACGCTGAGCAGCGGCACGACCTCTGTCCTGTACACCGCCGCCCAGCAGACCGCCGACTGGGGCGTGCTGCTCGGGCCCGGCCAGACGCTGGCGATCCGCATCTATCAGCTCTCGAACCGCCTCGGCCGCGGCACGCCTGCCGCGGTCACGATGCAATTCTGATCCTAACCCACGGGAACCCCCATGTCCGACACCACGACCCACCTGGGCCTGCCTTACCTCCTGGCTGCCCAAGCCCAGAAGCATGTCACGCACAACGAGGCGCTGCGCCTGCTCGATGCCATGGTGCAGCTCTCGGTCCTCGACCGCACGCGCACCGCGCCGCCTGCGAGCCCCGCCGATGGCAACCGGCATCTCGTGGCCTCCGGCCCGACCGGCCTTTGGTCCGGGTGGGACCTGAACATCGCCTTATGGGTTGATGGCGTCTGGATGCGGCTGGTGCCGCGCACAGGCTGGCTCGTGTGGGTAGCGGCCGAGGGGCTGTTCCTCGTCTGGACCGGTGCGGCCTGGGAGGTCGTGGGCGAGCCGCGCGACGTCTCGGACGCGGTCTTCAGCCTCGTGAACGATGCAGACCCGACGAAGAAGGCCACCTTCTCGCTGGCGGGCATCAGCGCCGGCACGACGCGCAGCTTCACCCTGCCGAACACCTCGTCGGAACTGGCGATCCTGGCAGGCACACAGACTTCACCGGCAACAAGACATTTTCGGGGACGCTGACCGCTTCCGGGACCGTAACGGTATCCGCCGCCAGCGCCACCATCGGTACGGCGACGACGACCGCCACCTACGGGATGGGCACCGGGGCCACAACCACAGGCGTGACCAAAACCGTGAACATCGGCACTGGCGGCGCGTCCGGGTCGACCACGGTCGTGAACATCGGCTCGGCCACGGCCGGAGCGGGCGGCACCACGGTGGTGAACACGCCCACCGTCACCTTCGCCAACGCCGTCACGCAGGTCGGAATGCCCCAGGCCAACCTGACCGCGCAACTGCTCGGCCTCGGCGGGGCGACGGCCGACAGCTACAACCGGGTTTCGGTCAACACACCGGCCGTGCTGCTGAACAATGCAGGCGCGGGGATAGAAGCCACCTTGAACAAGGCCACTGCCGGGAACGACGCGGCCTTTGCCTTCAAGACCGGCTTCTCCGCCCGTGCGCTGATCGGGTTGCTCGGCAATGATGATTTCAGCTTCAAGGTCAGCCTGGATGGTTCGGCCTTCTTTTAAGCCTTGAAGATCGACCGGACCACCGGCCAAATCGAACTTCCGCAACCGACGATCCTGCCAGGGCTCAGCGCGGCCCCCAGCGCG
>JBKBXK010000230.1:0-3678 GCA_046314095.1 Thermaurantiacus sp.
GGGCCGGTGGCGCGCGCAATCACCCAGGCCAGCGCATCGGTATCGGCGGTGCGATAGACCATCTGCCCGCCATGCGGCCCGGCCTTGGGGATGGTCTCAAGGAAGGCGAGGAAGCCCTGCGGCACCTCCATCCCCGGTGGCGGAAGGAACAGCCCGCCGGCGACCGCATGCCGGCTGATGTCGCTTTCCGGGTCGCCATAAACCTCGGAGAAGGCGACGCCGGTGCGCATGTCGAGCAACTGGCGGACGGTGGCATCGCCATGGCCGGCGCTGGCCAGCTCCGGCACATAGGAAGCGGCTGCCCGCGTCTCGTCGAGCACCCCTTCTGCAATCAGCGCCTCGGCGAGCAGGCCAACGAAGCTCTTGGTGACGGACCAGGCGATGTGCCGCCCGTCTTCCGCCAGCACCGGCGCGAAGCGCTGATAGACCACCCGGCCCCGGTGCAGGACGATGACGCCATCCATGAAATTCGCATCGAACGCATCGCCCCATGTCATCGGAGCGGCGCCGCCCATGGGCGTGAATGCGATAGCATCGAGATCGGTGCGGATGGCGCGCGGGAGCGCGGACGGCGGGCCGGCGGTGCGGATCGGAACGGTCGGGAACAGCTGCTGCCAGTTGGAGAAGGACCAGCGCCATTGCGGAAAGGCATAGTGGCTGCCGTCGGAGACGCGGATGGTGCGCTCCGCAGACGGCGGGGTGCCCTGCATCCAGCCCATCGCGACGGGATCGGTGGCAGCCGCTGTCGGCGGCGCCGGCTGCGCGCCCACGCCTGTTGCCACCCAAGCTGCAACAGCCAGCGGCCAGATTCGTGCCATGTCCCCTCCCCTCGGTTTCTTGCGGGCGAGGCTAATCCTGCGCGTCCGGGTTCACAAGCAGGCGGAGGATCCGCTCCTCGTCGGCGCCGAAGCGGCTCACCTTGCCGGGTGTCGTCTTCGGGTCGGCAGCGGTGCCGGTGATGGCGAAGGCATAGGCAAGACCGGCCTCGCGATCGATCCAGAGGCCGGAGCGGAGGCCCCAGGCATCGCCTGCATGGCCGCACCAGCGCGAGGGGGCGGGGCTGAGCGGTTGGTCGCCACCGGCAGCGCCGGTGCCGGAGAGGCATTGCAGCCCACCCAGCGACCAATATTGCATGAACTTCGGATCGCTTTCCGCGCCCGAGCCCATGCGGCCAGTGGGGCGCGCATCGAACAGGCTGTCGACGGTTTCGGGCGACAGGAAGCTGCCGTCGTTGCGGAGCAGCATCTGGCCGAGCTTCGCCAGCTCCGCCGGCGCGATCCGAAGCCCGCCCTGCGGCGAGAACAGCCCGCCGTTGGTGCCGGGGATATAGGACTGGAGGGCGTCGCAGGAGACGCCTTCGGCAAGCAGCACCGGGCAGCCATTGGCGGGCCGCGCGCCGTCGACATCGATTTGTGCAATCCAGGGGCCATCCGGATCCCATGGCCCTTCGCTGGAAGGCGCCTTCCGCCAGAGCGTCGCGCCGGATTCGGCAAAGCCCTCGGGGCAGCGGGACCAGTTGAAGCAGGCCTGAAGCCCGAGCGGCGCGATGACGAGTCGCTCGATCGCGGCATCGAAACGCGCGCCGGTCACCGCTTCGATCATCTCACCGAGGATCACGAAGCCGAGATTGGCATAGTCGAACGCCGCGCCCGGCGGGTGAGGCCCGAAACTCCTCGCTGAAAGGGCGTCGCGCGGGCGGGTGCCGAGCGGGAAGATGTAGCCGCCGGCATCGGACAGGCCGGAGCGGTGCATGAGGAGGTGGCGGATGGTGATCGGCGTGTCCGGGTGCTGCGGGTGGCGAAGCTCCCAGCCGAGGTGGCGGGAGACCGGATCGTCAAGCGCCAGCGTCGCCTGCTCGGCGAGGCGGTGGACGGCGAGCGCCACGACCACCTTGGAGACGGATGCGATGCGCACCGGCGTTTCGGGCAACAGCGGTCGGCCCGGCGCGGCCTCGCCTTCGCTGTAGGAGACGATGGGCCACATCTCGCTGGTGGCGACGCCGGCGGCGCCCTGCGCCTGCGCGGCCGAACCGGCAAACAGCAAGATGGCGGGCAGCAGGAAACGCATGCCCGCCGCGCTACTAGGCTTTATCCGGCCGGGAAAGCCGGGCGAAACGCTCAGGCCGTGAGCGCCTTGCCCGTGCGCCGGCGGAGCGCCGAGCCGACGATGCCGAAGCCGAGAATGAGCATCGCCCAGGTTGCCGGCTCCGGGATGACCCCGCCGTCAGTGTAGCGGATGGTGAGCGTCGGCGTGCCGTAGCGCACATTGAACTGGCTGGTCTGGATGACGCCGAGGTCCACCGAGCCGGTCAACAGTGTCGCGAAGGTGGAGGCCGGCAGCAGCAGGTCGAACGGCGCAAAAGCGCCCAGAGCACCTGTCCAGCACGGCTCCTGAACCACGCAGGCAACCAGCTGGGCGCCACCGATGACGACGTCGAAGCCGGCACTCGAAGCGGTAAGCTCCTGGGTGCCGAATGTGCCGCCGATGGAGGCATCGAGGATCACCGAGCCGCCCGGAAGCGCGAAGTTGAAGGTCCCGACGACGCCGAGATCGATCGGGAAGCCATCAGCGTTTCCCGGGCCGTCGAAATCCGGCAGCGAGATGACGAGCGACGAGACCGCATGCGCCGAACCGGCGGCAAAGAGCGCGCCCGCCACAAACAGCGTGCGTGCAACCTGTGTTCCTGGAAATGTCATGATCCATGCCCCTCCTAAGCTGCGCCAGGCCCCTCCCGAACGCGCTGGACCGTTAGCAGATTTTGCCACTGATGCATAATCTGGATGCTCAGGGTGGAGACTTCGGCGAAGGAACGGCGAAGCGCAGAAGCTGCGCTGGACAGCAGATGTGGAAGGGCTCCGCCGGGTCGGGAAACCTGCGGAGCCCTTCCCGCCTGATTGGACGGCAGGCGTCTGGGCGCGGCGGCACGGCGGCCGCCCCGGGTTCTTTTTCTCGGCTATCAGGCCTCGACGCGGGTGAGCCCGTGGCGGCGGCGCAGGCCCATGCCCACCATGCCGAAGCCAAGGATCATCATCGCCCAGGTGGCCGGCTCGGGGATGATGGCGCTGCGCGCCACAATCGTTCCGATGAGGGAAGCCGTGTTGTTGGCCTGTTCCGTCGTCCAGAAGACGTCGGCCGGATTGCCGCCGATCTCGAACCCGGAGATGTTGAGCGTGTAGGAGATGCCATCGACCTGGAAGAACTGGGTGAGGCCGGCATTCAGGCTGATCTTCACCCGGTCTGCACAGCCGTTGACGTTGACGCCGTCGCCGACGGTGCCGCCGTCTGCGCATGGGTCGGCGGCGTTGGGCGTCTCCCAATGGTCCACGTCGAAGACGGCATTGAAGTTCCCGATGGGAACGACCGGGCCCATGCCATCATCGAGGGTGACGCCATAGGTGATCGTGAGCCGGACGCCGGTGATGCTCGTGCCGCCGTTGATCGGCTGGTTGAAGTGGGTGAAGTCGCCGAGCGCGAATGCCGAGGAGATGCCATCAACCACGACCGGGACGTTGATCGGTACAGGCGCGGCCAGAAAATTGTATCCGGACTTCTGCGTGCCGCTTCCGAACGGCGTCCCCCAGGTTATGGTGGTATCGGAGCCTGCAGCACCGATGACAACAGTTCCTGCCCCGCCGACCGCGTTGGACCAGGCGGCGCTGATCGGATCGATGATGACGG
>JBKBXK010000231.1:0-3668 GCA_046314095.1 Thermaurantiacus sp.
CAGAGCCCGGTCAACCCGCCCCGGATTTCACCGCCCCACGCGACGGTGGCGGCACCCTCACCCTGTCAGATCTGCGGCCCAGGGCGGTCGTGCTGTATTTCTACCCCAAGGACGACACCTCGGGCTGCACAAAGGAGGCAGTCGCATTCACCGCCCTCGCCGATGCCTTCAGGGCTGCGGACACCCACATCCTGGGCATTTCAAGGGACTCGCTTGCCAGCCACGAGAAGTTCGCTGCCAAGCATGATCTCGGTATCCTGCTCGGCTCTGACCCCGACAATCGCATGATCGAGGCATTCGGCTCGTGGGTCGAGAAATCCATGTATGGCAAAAAATATATGGGAATCGACCGGTCAACCTTCCTGATCGACCGCGCGGGACGGATCGCCGAGGCGTGGCGGAAGGTGAAGGTGCCCGGCCATGCAGAGGCGGTGCTGAAGGCCGCGGAGGCGCTGGCCTGACTGGAAAAACCCGCGTCACGGTCGGCGATGCAGCCCTCCACGCATTTCTGACCGCAGAGCCGCGCGCAAAGGCACGCAGCGCGCGGGATTTGGCACGGGCCTGGGGCGCGGAAAGGCTGGTGCCGGGCCCTGCGTCGGCTACCTGGCCGGAGCGGCCGGCACGACCCGTTCGGCCCGTGCTGGTCGCTCCCGGTGAGATGCCGAGACGGCGCCGGGCCGGCTCCCCCCAGGGCCGCTTCGCTCTGCTGCACGCCTTGGCTCACATCGAGTGCAACGCAATCGATCTCGCCCTTGATATCGTTGGCCGCTTCGGGCCGGCGATGCCACCCGAGTTCACCACCGACTGGTTGCAGGTTGGCGCCGAGGAAGCGCTTCACTTTCTCATGCTGGAACGGCTGCTGCGCCGGTCTGGTGGGCGCTATGGTGATCTTCCGGCGCATGATGGCCTGTGGCAGGCAGCCGAAGCAACGGCAGGAAATCTGGCAGCACGGCTCGCCGTTGTGCCGCAGGTGCTCGAGGCCCGCGGGCTTGATGTGACGCCGGCCATGATCGTTCGGTTCGAGACGATGGGGGACCATCAGGCTGCCAGTGTGCTGAGGCGTATCCTTGCTGACGAGATTGGCCATGTGGAAGCCGGAAACCGCTGGTTTCGACATCTGGCCCGGGAATCGGGCGAGGAGCCGGCAACCTGGTTCCGGCGTCTGGTGACCTCCCATTTTCAGGGGGAGGTTAAGCCACCATTCAACGACTCGGCGCGCGCACATGCCGGTCTAACGATGGACTGGTACAGTTCGCTTGGCAGCGCCGTTCCTGCCTGCAAATCGTGACGAACCATTACATGCCATCAAGGTTTCCGGTGGCAGGCGGTGGAAAAGGTTAACGAAAGCTTTCGGGCCGGGTCGTTCGGCATCGGCACGGGAGCGGCAAGCAAGAGTGTCGGCCGGTTCCTCCGGTCCGCCACAGAGGGGTTGCGGCGCGGATGATAGACAGAGTGGTTGGGCTCGGTGAACGGGCTTCGGGCCTGCTCGTGTCCTTTGCTCGAAGCATGCTTCCACCCCGGCGGGTCGTCATCGTGTCGGAGTCCGGCCGACGCTCCTTGACACTGGGGACAGGGTCGCAACTGATGGGCATAGGAACAGCAGCACTTCTCGCAAGCTGGATCGGGCTTTCGACGGCCCAGATGATCGAGGCGGACGCAGCCACCCAGCAACAGGCCGCGATGGAGTTGCAGCGAATGAGCGCCCAGGTTCAGGCGCTGAAAGCGGACACCCAGGCCCTGAAGGGAAGCGTGGCAACCACTGCGGAGCGTATTGAAGCACGTCAGCAGTTCCTCGATGCACTGCTCACCGGCCGTGCCACTGGAGACGATCTTGCCGAGTTGCTGCCCCGGCGGGGCGAACGGCGTGCCGCCCAGACAGACCCGGCAACTTCAGGCGTGCTCGCGCCCTTTGCAGAGCTGGAGCAACGGCAGCTTGCGCTGGTCGACAAGGCAGCGGCAACGGCCGAGACCCGGCTCCGCGATGCCGAGGGGCTGCTGCGTAGGCTCGGGCTCAACCCGTCACGGTTCGTTGCCCAGACGCGGGTTTCACCTGCGACCGGTCGTGGTGGTCCGTTTGTTCCGGCAACGTCACAGCTGCAGCAACAGGACGGAGCGCAACCCGATCCGCAGTTTGCGCAGCTCTACGTGAACTGGCAGCGGGTGCAGCAGCTTGAAGAGGCCATGGCTTCGATTCCCGCCTTTGTGCCGGCGAAGAACTTCGTATTCACCTCCGGCTTCGGCTTTCGATACGACCCGTTCCACGGCCGCGCGGCCCAGCACATGGGGCTGGACATGGCCGGCTCGCTCGGCGAGCCTATCTATGCAGCGGCAGCAGGACGGGTGGTTCGCGCTGAGCGCTTCGGCGCCTATGGTCTCACGGTGGATATCGATCATGGCCGGGGAATTCTGACGCGCTATGCTCACCTGTCGTCGATCGGTGTCCGCAACGGAGAACGGGTCCGCATGGGCCAGCGGATTGGCGGCATGGGTTCGACCGGCCGTTCCACCGGTGTCCATCTTCACTATGAAGTGCGCATTGACGGGCAGCCGGTCAATCCACGACCGTTCGTCGAAGCTTCGAACTATATCCTCGCCATGCAGCGCGAAGGCGCCGGGCCGACGCTTGCCGAGGCCGCCGGCCGCTGAAGCCATGGTTGCGATGCCGGGCAGCGCACACTAGATTCACGCCGTGGCCGATATCCGCCTTTCGTCTTCAGCCGCTGCGCGCGTTCGCGCCATAGCGGCGCGTCAGGGGCGCGCGGACGCGCGTCTGCGGCTGGCGGTGGATGGCGGCGGCTGCGCCGGCTTCCAGTATCGGTTCGGCCTCGATGATGGCGCCCAGGTCGGCGACTGCGAGGTTGTGACGGACGGCGTCACCCTCGTTGTCGATCAGATCAGCCTGCCGTTCGTTTCGGGCGCGACTGTGGATTTCGTGGAAAATCTGGGCGGCGCGGCCTTTCAGGTCGTGAATCCGAACGCCGCCTCGAACTGCGGTTGCGGCACCTCCTTTTCCGTCTGACGCGCGTGCGCGTCGCGACCTTCAACATCAACGGCATAAATGCCCGACGCGCGCGTCTCGATGAGTGGTTGGCGGCAACCCGCCCCGACGTGGCCTGTTTGCAGGAAATCAAGACAGAGCATTTCCCGGCTGCCGAATATGAGGCGCAGGGCTGGCAGGTGGTCTGGGCCGGGCAGAAGAGCTTCAACGGCGTCGCAATCCTGTCGCGCCTTCCGATCGAAGAGGTCTCCCGCGCGTTGCCGGGAGACGAGGAGGACAGGCAGGCACGGTGGCTTGAGGCACGCGTCGCCGATGTGCACATCGCATGTCTGTATCTTCCGAATGGGAACCCTGCGCCCGGCCCCAAGTTCGACTACAAGCTCTCCTGGATGGAACGTCTGCGCGTCCGCGCAGCGGCGCTGCTTGTGGCGGAGGTGCCCACCGTGCTCGCGGGGGACTGGAACGTCTGCCCGACCGATCGCGATCTGGCGAGGCCCGAAGCGATGGCACAAGACGCCCTTTGTCTGCCAGAGACCAGGCAATCCTTCCGCGCCATCATGTCCCAAGGCTGGACGGAGGCCATCCGCGCGCGGTTTCCGCACGACGAGGTCTACACCTACTGGGACTATCAGGCAGGCGCGTGGGCCAAGAATTGGGGCCTCAGGATCGA
>JBKBXK010000232.1:0-3661 GCA_046314095.1 Thermaurantiacus sp.
GGACGGGTCCCTGATCCGTGAAAGGTCCGGACCAGTCAGTCCGGGCAGGTCCGGATTGACTGGTTCGATACGGAGGCCGCAGTGAAAGTCACTCGGTGCGACGTCGAGGTGCAGAACGCGAAGCGAGGCTAACGAATGGTCCGGCAGGGCAGGGTGGACGTCACGAGCCATTCGAGCTATAGTAGCTATTGCGGATCTCCGCATGGGAGCGCTTTGATGAAATCCATGACCGCCGTTGAGGCAAAGAATTCTTTCGGCCAGCTTCTGGAGGCCACGCTGCGTGAGCCGGTGGCCGTCACGAAAAACCGCCGCGAAGTTGCTGCGATGTTCTCGATGGAGGATGTCCGCGCACTCGCCGACAGCTTCCTTGCCGCGCCCTTGAAGGCGGAGGTGGCGGCCGGCAAGCTGGGTCTTCTCGATGCAGTGATGGCACAGATCGATCTGAACCGGCGCCTGGAGGCCGGTCGGAAGGCGATCTCCGAGGGAGACGGGATTGTTGCAGACGCGACGTATTTCGCGAGCCTGCGTGACCGGGCTCTGCGCCGCGTTTCCTGATCAGACATACCATGCAGCCTGCCACCGTTCTGTTCGCCCCCGGGGTCGACGCCGCCCTGGTCGAGCTCATCGACCATGTGGACGTGGACAGCATCCCGGCCGTGCTCGATTTCCTCGAGCGTATCCAGGCGCGCCTGGTCAAGACTCTCAGCACACTTCCCGAGGCGGGTTCGGTCTTCCAGGGCAAGGTGCGGATGCTCCCGATGGAGGGGTATGTCTTCCTCTATGAGCACCATTCGGCCGCCAATGAAGTCCACGTTCTCGACATGATCGCGCCGGGCCGGAACTGGCGTTGAGGGGACGCATACCTGCTGGCTTCATTCAGGTGACTGGGCCGGCATCATCTCCGCTGGCAGTGATGCCGGGATGTCGGGTGGCTGGAACGGGGCCTTTGCCGAACGTGGCCGGATCGCGCTGGCGCAGGACAGGCTGTGGTGCGCAGGCCTGTCACCCAACGGCAGATCCCGGGTCGGTGTTTCGGCGGTGCGAGTCAGCGCCGATGTTCTGTGAACATGTCCTGCCGGAACACGCTCTGGTTCATCGGGGATATGACGGATGGTCACTCGATTCAGGCAAGATTCGAAATTTTCGCGGGGCGTCGGCCAGGCAACATTGCCTGAATGACCGCTTGGTGAAACATGGCAAGGCTGACGCCTTGCGGGATTCTCAATCGTCGGCCATGCCCGCTGGCGTTTCTCCGCTTCCGGCCCGTCCGCAATCGCCCAGGCGTACACCCGGCGGGGTGATGAAACTTGCGAAAGCTGTGCTAGTCTGGCTAGGAAGGGCAACCGGGGCCGCTATGTCACTTGCAACAAAAGTGCTTTTGCAACGCCAGCCGGGCGCGGGCCCGCTTCTGGTGGGCGGTGCTATCGGCATTGGCATGACCGCCGAGGCGGCTGTGCGCGGCGGCGCTGATTTTCTGCTGGCTCTGAACGCGGGGCGCTACCGGGTGATGGGCGCGGCATCGATCGCGGCGCTGCTGCCGATCGGCGACACAAACACCTTCACCGATGCATTCGCCCGCCGGGAAATCCTTGACCGGGTGTCGGTGCCGGTTCTGTTCGGTGCCTCCTGCTTTGATCCGGGCGTGAGCCCTGAAAAGCTGGTCGCGCAGACCGTTGCCGCAGGCTATCAGGGCATCGCGAACTTTCCGTCGGCGATCCATTTTGATGCCCGGTTCCGGCAGTTGCTGGAGGAGGCGGGGATCGGGTTTGCGCGCGAGGCGCGGATGCTGGCGCTGGCCCGGCAGGCGGGGCTGATGACATTTGGCTATGCCAAGACCCGCAGCGAGATTACGCAATTGGTCGATGCCGGGATCGACATGATCTGCCTGAACTTCGGCTGGAACGCCGGGGGGGTGGTGTCGGTGGCGCAAAGCTTCACCATCTCTGAAGCGGCCGACCGGGCGCGGCGTATCTTTACCTCGATCCGCGCGCGCGCGCCTGAAACGCTGTGCTTTGTCGAGGGCGGGCCGATCATCAGCCCGGACGACATGTTCCGCGTGTGTGACGAGGCGCGCGCTGACGGCTATGTCGGCGGCTCGACGCTTGACCGGGTGCCGCTTGAGCATTCGGTGACCGAGCGGACCTCGGCATTCAAGGCATTCGGCCTGCTCAAGCAATCCGACAGTGTGCAATCGCGTGAGCTGTCGCGGGCGGCGCGGATAACCGGGGTCGTGGGGCAATCGGAGTTTGTGCTGACGGTGCTGGATCAGGCATTGCGGCTGGCGCCGACCGGGCTGCCAATTCTGATCAGCGGCCCGGCGGGCCTTGGCCGGGGGGCGCTGGCGCGGGGTATCCATGCGCTGTCCGAGCGGCAGGGGCCGCTTCTGACCCTGCGTGCGCCGGATGCCGGGGCGGACGCCGAGGCGGCGCTGTTCGGCGCGGGGCCCAACCGGCGAGCGATGCTGGCACGGCTGGGGGCGACCGTGGTGATCGAGGGGGCCGATGCCTTGCCGCCTGCGGTTCAGCAGCGGCTGGCGGAATGGCTGGAGCACGCCGGACTGGTGCGGGGGGAAGCGACGCCCGGCGAAGGCGCGCGACTGGTGCTGATCAAGCAACCGCCGGTCAGCGCGCCCGCGCTGGACCCGGCACTTTCCCGGCGGCTGGAACCCGGGCGCATCGACATTGCGCCGCTGCGGGACCGCCCCGAAGATATACCGGCCATCGCGCGGCATATTCTGTCGCTGCTGGATGCCGGGCGGGTGCAACCCCGGCAGATCTCGGCCGATGGTTACCGGCTGTTGCTGGCGCATGCCTGGCCCGGCAACATTCCCGAGATGCGCGCGGTGATCGAGCGGGCGGCAGTGAATGCCGAGGGGCCGGTGATCGGATCAGCGGTGCTGGATGTGACCATCGGCGCGACGGGGTCTGCTACGGCCGAGTCTGACGCGCCACAGGCAATGACCGAGCGCGACTGGCTGCTGGACGCCCTGCGCCGCAACCGTTTCCGGCGTGGGGATACGGCGGCGTTTCTGGGCCTTTCGCGCAAGACGCTTTACAACAAGATGCGCCGCGCCGGACTGCTGGAATAGCCCTCAGGCATAGCGCACGCGGCCATCCGCCAGCGCATGCGCCGCGTTCAGCTCTGACCCGTAGCCATCGGGGCACATCACGCGCACCGGCACCTCTGTCAGGTGGCGCAACGAGCGCAGCGCCTGCGCCACCTCGCGCCCGGCTGCCGCCCGCGCGCGCCAGTCAACCGAGGCCGGGCCGGGGTGCAGCACCAGCCCGCTTGCACCTTGCCGCGCCAGAAGTGCCGCGCTCTCGGCCGATGCCGCAAAGCCCGTCACCTCGAACCCGGCGCGGACAAATTCGCCCAGTATCCCGGCCTCGCGCCGCATCCCCAGCCCGGCGCTGTCAAACCCGTGGGCCGCAGCGCCGTCGATGATCTGGATGGTGGGGAAATTTGTCACCCGGCTGATCCCCGCGGCCTTCAGCGTCTGCACCGCATCGTGCATCCGCAAAAACGGATCGGCGCAGAAGACAGCGGCAATCGCCGCCTTCCCGGCCCCGGCAGGCAAGGCGCGCAACGCGGCAAACCCCAGCGCGTTCACATCCAGCACCGGCAGCAGCGCCAGCAGGTCACGGCCCGGCACCGGACGCCC
>JBKBXK010000233.1:0-3646 GCA_046314095.1 Thermaurantiacus sp.
AGGGTGAGCGCGCCGCCGGCGGCACCGAGCGAAACAACGAAGCCGGCGAACACCTTCAGGAGGATGTGGCCCGCTGTCATGTTTGCGAACAGCCGGATGGCGTGGGTGATCGGCCGCGAGAAGAAGGAAATCACCTCGATCACGATGATGAGCGGAAGCAGGTAGATGGGCGTGTTGGGGGGCACGAACAGTTCGAAGAAATGCAGCCCGTGCCGCGCGAAACCGATGAGGATGCACAGCGCGAAGATGAAGCCCGCAAGCGTCGCCGTGACTGCGATGTGGCTGGTCGGCGTGAAGCTGCCGGGGATCAGGCCGACCACGTTCATCACAAGGATGAACAGGAAGAGGGTGAAGATCAGCGGGAGATAGGGCCGGCCTTTCGGGCCGATATTTTCCTCGACCATGCCGTTGACGAAGCCGGTGATGCTTTCGAGTGCGGCCTGGGTGCGGCCCGGAACGATCCCGGCGTTGCGGGTGGCGGCAAGGAAAAAGCCCCAGATGAGGACGAGCGCGATGCCCATGAACAGCGCCGCATTGGTGAAGCTGGCATCAAGCCCGCCGACCGCAATCGGGGCGATGCGCGAAATCTCGAACTGTTCGAGGGGGTTGGCCACCTGTTCGTCCCTGATCCGCCCGGTTCTAACCGTTTCCTGACCCGTTTGTGTCCCCACCGGTGGAGCCGGTGACCTGTTCGCGTGCCGCGGCTTCGGCTGCCCGCGCCCTGGCTGCCACGGTCTCGGCCTCGACCGCGCGCATCAGGTTGCGGAACCCGGCCGCCATTCCCGCCAGCAGCAGGAGAAGGAACAGCCAGGGCCGTGTGCCCAGCCAGCGGTCCAGAGCCCAGCCCATCGCCCCGCCGACCATGGTCGCGACCGCGATTTCCATGGCGTAGCGGGTGCCACGGGCGAATGCCGACGCAGCCATCGCGCGGACCTTCGGCGCGTTTTCCTCCCTGGCCCTCGCCAAGCGGGCCTCGAGGGCATCGAGGTCCTTCTGTCGGTCGGGGTCGGGCAAGGAAAGCGTCCGAAAAGACCGGGATGCCACGCGACAGCCTAGGCCGCCGGCCCCGGACGCTTGCGCACCCGGTGCGAGGCGGGCCTAGAGGCCGGGGCGGGAAAGGTCAAGCGCGCTGCAGTGCAGCAGAGCCGTGCCACGCGGCATGCGCAGGCGCGGGTGCAGGGAGTGCACCGTCGTGCCGGCGAGAGGACACAACACCCGAGCGAGCTAGGCGGCAAGCAGCGTTTCGGCGGCGCGGAGATCGACGCTGACCAGCCGGCTGATGCCGGGCTCGGCCATGGTGACACCGTAGAGCCGGTCCATGCGGCTCATGGTGACGGCATTGTGGGTGACGATCAGGAAGCGGGTCTCACAGCGCCCGGTCATGTCCTGGAGCAGGGCGCAGAAGCGTTCGACATTGGCATCGTCGAGCGGCGCGTCCACTTCGTCGAGCACGCAGATCGGCGCCGGGTTGGTGAGGAACAGCGCGAAGATGAGGGCAATGGCGGTCAACGCCTGTTCGCCGCCGGAGAGGAGCGACAGGGATTGCAGGCGCTTGCCCGGCGGCTGGGCGCGGATCTCCAGCCCGGCTTCGAGCGGATCCTCGCTGTCGACCAGCGACAGCTCTGCCTGCCCGCCATCGAAGAGGGTGGCGAAGAGCGTGCGGAAATGGGCGTCCACGGCGGCGAAGGCTGCGGTGAGGCGGGCCCGGCCTTCGCGGTTGAGCGCGCCGATGGTGCCGCGGAGCCGGGCGCAGGCGGTTTCGAGATCGGCCTTTTCCGCACCCTGCCGGCCAAGCGTCTCCTCCAGCTCGGCGAGCTCGATGTCGGCGCGGAGATTGACGACGCCGAGCCGCTCGCGCTCGGCGAGCAGCCTGGTGAGACGCGCTTCCAGTTCCTGCGCGGGTTCGGGAGTGGCGGGCGCGAGGTCGCGCGGGTGGCAGCCGAAGCGGCCGGCTGACTCGGTCGCAAGCGCGGTTGCCGTTTCGCCCGCCTGTTCTGCGCGTGCGGCGGCTCCCGCGCGTGTCTCGCGGAGGTCGGCGACCCGGGCCTCGGCGGCGCGTGCCTGGCGATCGAGATCGGCGAGCGCGATTTCCGAGGCCTGGAGCGCCTGGCGCGCATCCTCGCGGGCGGCCTCGGCCCGGGCGATCTCGGCTGCCAGCGCGGCGGCGCGCGAATCATGCGCGGCGGGTTCTGCAACCAAAGCTGCGCGTTCGGCCACCAGCGACTCGATCCGGGCGGCAAGCGCTGCCAGTGTTGCCGTGCTTGCCGTGTCGCGGGCTTCCCAGCCGGCAATCTCGCGATCGAGCGCTGCGATGCGGGCGCCTGCCTCTGACACGCTGCGCGCGGTCGCAGCGGCAGTGGCACGGACGGCGGAGAGGGCAGCGCGCGCGCGCTCCGCCGTGGTGCGGGCGGTCGCCACCTCCTGTGCGCTCGATGAAGGGTCGGGAAGGGTGGCGACGCCGGCCTCGGCGGCCTCGACCTCGGCGGCCGCTGCGCTTCGCTCTGCTGCCAGACGCTCGAGCGCGGCTTCGAGCGCCGATTCGCGGGCGCGCGCTTCCGAGAGGGCGGCGCGCAGGCCCTGCAGGCGGCCGGCGAGGCGCTCGCGCGCCTGTTCGGCCGTGGTGCGGCGCCCGCGGGCATCGCGCTCCGCAGCCTGGGCCTGGCGCAGCGCTGTATCCTGCGCCTTCAGCTCGGCTTCGGCTGCCGAGGCGCGGGCGCGCGGAGGCTCGAGCGCCCGCTCGAGCGCGCGCCTACGGTTGGCCATGGCCAGGCCCTCGGCGACCGCGGCCGCGCGGCCGCCAGGCGGCGCGACAAATCCCTCCCAGCGCCACATCCAGCCATCGCGCGAGACGAGACGCTGGCCCGGAGCGAGGCTGGCCAGACGCGCGGCATCGGGCGGACCTTCGACAAGCCCGACCTGGGCCAGCCTCCGGGCAAGCTCGGCCGGCGCTTCCACATGCGGAGCGAGCGGAACGACGCCTTTCGGTAGTGGAGGGTCATTCGTCGGTGCCGGGGCGCCGGCCCAGCGGCGGGCGGGCCGTGCGCTGGACTGGGCGGCGCCCAGTTCGGCATCGAGATCCTCGCCAAAAGCGGCGGCGGCGGCCTGTTCGAAGCCGGCCTCGACGGCAATCGCCACCCGGCCCGAGGGGCGGTTGCCGGCGCCGATGCGGTCGAGCGCCTTGCGCTCGGCCTCGAGGGCCGCAAGCTCGGCGCGGGCCGCGGCGAGCGTGCGCTCGACCGAGGCGCGGGCTGCCGAGGCGGCCCGCGCTGCGGATTCCGCCCCGTCCACCTCGGTGGCGGCGGTGCGGACGCGCTCGGATTCCGCTGCAAGCGCCGATTCGGCATCGGCCACCTGCGCCTCGGCCCCCCGGGCGGCACCACCGCTGCGGAGGCGTTCGAGTTCCGTTGCCTGGCGCTCGGTTTCCCGCGCCAGTCGCTCGGCGCGGGTGCGCGCGGCCTCCAGCGTCGCGCGGGCGGATCGGGCCTCGGCAAGCAGTGCGGCATGGGCCTCGAGCGCGGTGCCCAGCGCGCGGTCGGCCCCGGTCGCCTCGGCCTCGGCGGTGCGGGCGGCCTCCTCCTCCTCGGGCTGGCGGGCGAGGGCGGCCGCGTGCGCCTGCTCGGTTTCGGCGCGCTCGGCGGCGAGCCGC
>JBKBXK010000234.1:0-3635 GCA_046314095.1 Thermaurantiacus sp.
TTCAGGCGATCGGCCGTGTATTGCTTGCCCTTTTCGGCCGCTTCCTGGTCGCGATCGAGGAGCACCACCTCGATACCGGCCTGCGCTGAAACCATGGCGATCCCGGCTCCCATCAGGCCCGCACCCAGCATGCCGAGCTTTTTCGTCGGCGCCTTTGCGATGCCCGCGGGGCGGCGCGCGCCCTTTTCGGCTGCCTGCTTGGAGACGAACAGCGAGCGGATCATGTTGCCGGCCTGCGGATCGGCCACGACCTTTGCGAAATATTTGGATTCCACCCGGATGGCGGTGTCCATCGGCAGTTGCGCGCCTTCATAGACGGCCGAAAGGATCGCCTTCACCTGGTTCATGTTCCCGTAGGACTGTTTGTGGGCCATGGCGATGCCGCCGATGAAGGTCTGGGCAAAGCCGGGGTGCATGTGCCCGGCGCCGCCGGGCACCTTGAAGCCCTTTTCGTCCCAAGGCTGCGTTGCCTTGTTGGGGTTTGCCTTCACCCATGCCCTGGCGCGCGCCACGATTTCGTCGGCCGGTGCGAGCTCCTGCACAACGCCGAAGGAGAGCGCCTCCTGCGGGCTCATGTTCTTGCCCTGGAGGAGGTACATGAGTGCCGGCTGCACGCCCATCAGCCGCGGCAGGCGCTGGGTGCCGCCCGCGCCGGGAAACAGGCCGACCAGCACTTCGGGAAGGCCGAGCTGGATCTTCGGATTGTCGGCAACGACCCGATGGTGACAGGCCAGCACGATTTCGAGGCCGCCGCCGAGCGCCAGACCATTGACTGCGACCGCGACCGGTTTTCCGGAGGTTTCAAGATCCCGCAGCAGCTTGTTGAGCGCGAACACACCCTCGTAGAGCCGCGCCATGCGGGATTGGCCCGCACCCGCACCGCCTTCGCCGCCGCCGGAGAAGTTCATGCCCTTGAGATCGGCACCGGCGACAAAGCCCGAGGCCTTGCCCGAGGTGATGACCGCACCCTTCACCGCCTCGTCGGTGCGGATCCGGTCCACTGCCGCTGCGAGATCGCGAGCGAGCGCCTCGTTGATGACATTCATCGAAAGCCCGGGGCAATCGATGGTGAGGGTGAGGATGCCGTCGGAATCCAGCTCCTGGGCGATGGCGGTGTCGGTCATTTGGTTCTCCGGAGTATCAAGGTGTCAGGCCGGCCCGTCGGGCAGGCAAGCCGCGCTCAGACGCGCTCGATGACGGTGGCAGTTCCCATGCCGGCACCGACGCAGAGTGTGACGAGCGCGGTCGAAAGATCGCGGCGTTCGAGTTCGTCGAGCACGGTGCCGAGGATCATGCCGCCCGTTGCTCCCAGCGGATGGCCCATGGCGATCGCGCCGCCGTTCACGTTCATCTTCGCGTGATCGATTTCCATGTGCTTCATCATGCGCAGGACGACGCTTGCGAAGGCCTCGTTCAGCTCGAAGAGATCGATATCGTCCTTGGTCATGCCGAGCCGGTCGAGCAGCTTCTGCGTGACGAGGGCCGGGCCGGTGAGCATGATGGTGGGCTCGGAGCCGATCGAGGCCATGCCCTTGATGCGCGCCCGCGGCTTCAGGCCGTATTTCGCGCCGACATCCTTGTTGCCGATCAGAACGGCCGAGGCGCCGTCGACGATGCCGGACGAGTTCCCGGCGTGATGAACATGGTTCACCCGCTCGACTTCCGGGTAGCGGAGCTTAGCAATCTCGTCGAAGCCCGGCATCTGCTCGCCGATGCCGGTGAAGGCGGGGCTGAGCGAGGCCAGCGACTGCATGTCGGTGCTGGGGCGCATATGTTCGTCGCGCTCGAGCACGACTTCGCCGATCACGTCTTTCACCGGAACGACGGACCTGGCGAACCGGCCTTCGTCCCAGGCTGCCGCAGCGCGCTTCTGCGATTCGACGGCATAGGCATCGACATCGTCGCGGGAGAAGCCATCGAGCGTAGCAATCAGGTCTGCGCCGATGCCCTGCGGCACGAAATAGGAGCGGAAGGCGACATCCGGGTCCATTGCCCACGCCCCGCCATCCGAGCCCATGGGCACCCGCGACATGCTTTCCACCCCGCCGCCGATGGCGAACTCCGCCTCGCCGGCGATCACCTTGGCGGCCGCCATGTTGACCGCTTCGAGCCCGGAGGCGCAGAAGCGGTTGATCTGCACGCCGGCGGTCGTCTCGGCATAATCGGCGTTCAGAACCGCGATGCGGGCGATGTCCGCGCCCTGCTCACCCACCGGCGAGACGACGCCGAGCACCACATCATCGACGTCCCTCGTGTCGATCGCGTTGCGGTCGCGGATGGCGGCCAGAACCTGCGTTGCGAGCTGGATGGGCGTGATCTCGTGGAGCGAGCCGTCCTTGCGGCCCTTGCCGCGAGGCGTGCGGACGGCGTCGTAGATATAGGCTTCAGGCATGGGATCCTCCGACGGGGTTCGGTTCGGGAATAGGAGCGGCGGGACAGCCCCGCCACTCCCGCTTTTCATCAGAAGGCGGCTTCCGGCATCTGCATCAGCGTGTCGGCCCCGGCCTTCACCTTGCGGGCGAGGCTGGCGGTGTCGGGCAGGTGTCGCTCGAAGAAATGGCGTGCCGTCAGCAGCTTGGCTTCCAGGAACAGCCGATCGCCGTCGCCCTCGTCCAGCCGCGCCCGGGCGGCGCGGGCCATCACCAGCCAGAAATGGCCGAAGACCACCAATGCCATGAGGCGGAGGTAGGCGGTGGCGGCAGCACCGGCGTGATCCGGGTTGGCCATGGCGTTCTGCATCAGCCACATGGTCGCCCCCTCCAGATCGGCCTTGGCGGCGGCGAGGTCGCCTGCGAGCCCGGCGAACCGTTCGTCGGCCTTCGCCTCGGCGATACCACCATCGACCAGCGCGAGCAGGCCGCGCAGCCCGCGGCCGCCGTTCATCGCCAGCTTGCGGCCGACGAGGTCGAGCGCCTGGATGCCGTTGGTGCCTTCGTAGATCATGGCGATGCGGGCATCGCGCACGAACTGCTCGAGGCCCCATTCGGCGATATAGCCATGGCCACCCAGCACCTGCTGGGCGTTGGTGGCATGTGCGTAGCCCTCGTCGGTGAGATAGGCCTTGATGACCGGGGTCAGCAGGCCGAGCAGATCCTCGGCACGCTCCCGCTCCTCTGCCTCGGGCGCATGGCGCGCCAGATCGGCCTGGAAGGCGGCCCAGAGGCAGAGCGCCCGCGCGCCCTCGATGAAGGCGCGGGCATCCAGCAGCATGCGGCGCACATCCGGGTGGACGAGGATCGAATCGGCCTTGGCCTCCGGGTTCTTGGCGCCGGTGAGCGACCGGCCCTGCACCCGGTCCCGGGCATATTGGGCGGCGTTCTGATAGGCGATCTCGGCTTGGCCGAGCCCCTGCATGCCGACGCCGAGACGGGCCACGTTCATCATCACGAACATGGCCTTCAGGCCCTTCATCTCCTCGCCGACCAGCCAGCCTGTGGCACCGTCATAGTTCATGACGCAGGTGGAGTTGCCGTGGAGTCCCATCTTGTGCTCGATGGAGCCGCACGAGACGGCGTTGCGCGCGCCCGGCGAACCGTCCGCGTTGAGCAGGAACTTGGGGACGATGAAGAGGCTGATGCCCTTCACATTGTCGGGCGCGCCCGGCGTCTTGGCGAGCACCAGATGGATGATGTTCT
>JBKBXK010000235.1:0-3601 GCA_046314095.1 Thermaurantiacus sp.
TTCTTGAATGTGGCGCGGCGCCCGCCCCAGTACACATCATCCTCGTCGCGCACCGGCTCGCGCATTTCGGGCGGGCAATTCGCCTCCAGCCACGCCCGCGCGTCAACCCGAAACGCATCCAGCCCTGCGGCCTCGGCCGTCTCGTCCATATCCGTCGTCCTCCCCGCCCGCATCAGGGCATGGCGCTTTGGCGCGCCCACTCCTAATGGAGCCGCCGATGCCGTTTTTCCAGCCGCCCGTCGAGTTCGCAAGCCTCGGCCTCGATCCTGTTGCACTCCAGGTCGGCGCCTTTGCGCTCAGATGGTACAGCCTTGCCTATATCGCCGGCATCCTCGCTGCCTGGTGGATGCTCAGCCGCATGATCCGGCTGGCGCCCGCGCCCATGAACCGCCAGCAGCTCGATGACCTTGTCACCTGGTCCACGCTCGGCGTCATCCTCGGCGGGCGCCTTGCCTATGTGATCTTCTACGATCCCGGCCGCTTTCTTGCGGATCCCATGGCCGTCATTCGTCTGTGGGAAGGCGGAATGGCGTTCCACGGCGGCCTGGTCGGCGTGATGGTCGCGGTCTGGCTCACCTGCCGCGCACAGGGCCTCTCGACACTCCGGGTGTTCGACCATGCCGGCGTCGTGGTGCCCGTAGGCCTTTTCCTTGGGCGTATGGCCAATTTCGTGAATGGCGAGCTCTGGGGTCGGGAGACGGACGGAAGTTGGGGCATCATCTTCCCCGATGGCGGGCCGAATCCGCGCCACCCCAGCCAGCTCTATGAGGCGGCACTCGAAGGGCTGCTCCTTCTGGTGATCCTGAACTTCCTGTTCTGGAAAACGGACGCGCGGCTTCGGCCCGGCCTGCTCGCAGGCATCTTCGGCCTCGGCTATGGGCTCTCCCGCTTCCTTGTGGAGTTCCTGCGCGAGCCGGACGTGCAGCTCGGGATCCTCGCAACCGGGCTCACCATGGGCCAGACCCTGTCGCTGCCGCTCATCATTGGCGGCGCTTGGCTGATCGTCCGCGCGCTCCGCGCCGACCCTTTGAAGGCATGAGCCCGGAGTTGCGGGCCGCGATTGCGGCTAGCGGTGGCCTGCTGCCGCTGGAGGAGGCCATGGCGCTGGCCGTCGCCCGCTACTACGCAACGAACGAGCCGTTCGGCGTACTGGGCGATTTCGTCACCGCGCCCGAAGTAAGCCAGATGTTCGGCGAGATGCTGGGCCTCTGGGCGGCAGACATGTGGCTGCGCGCCGGCGCTCCAAACCCTGCGCTTCTCGTCGAGCTTGGACCCGGTCGCGGCACGCTGATGGCCGATGCGCTTCGCGCCATCGCGCAGGCCGCCCCGGCAATGGCCGCGGCCATCCAGCTGCACCTCGTCGAAACGTCACCGCGCCTGCGCGCGCAGCAAGCCCTGCGGCTGCCCGACGCAACCTGGCACAAGACTGCGGACACCTTGCCGCACGACGCACCGATGCTGCTCCTGGCGAACGAATTCCTGGATGCCCTGCCGGTCGTGCAGTTTGAGCGCCTGGAACACGGTTGGGCCCGACGCGCGGTCACAACAGACGCAAGCCTTGGGCATCTTCCAGCCGATGAGGACGATATCGCCGAGCCACTCCGCGACTTTCCGACCGGAACCATCTTCGAACGGCGCCCGGCTGCCGAACACCTTGCCGGGCGCCTTGCAAACCGTCTTGCGAAGCAGGGAGGCGCGGCCCTGTTTGTCGACTATGGCCATGCAGGCCCGTTGGCGGGCGACACATTGCAGGCGCTGGCGGGAGGGGCGCCCGTCGAGCCGCTTGCAACCCTTGGCGAAGCCGATCTGTCGGCGCATGTCGATTTTGCCGCCCTCCTCGGGGCTGCCGCCCGAGCTGCCCCGGTCGCCACGTTCGGCCCCACACCACAGGGCGCGTTCCTCGCGCGGCTCGGCATCGCACACCGCGCCGAAACGCTGAAGGGCGGCAAGCCTGCCAAGGCGCGGGCCGAAATCGAGGCGGCCCTTTCCCGCCTGACCGCCACTGCCATGATGGGACGGCTGTTCAAGGTCGCGGCGGTCGTGGCGCCCGGCTGGCCCGAACCTTCCGGCTTCGATAGGAAGGATGCATGACTGCACCCGAACTCCGACTCGAATCACTCCGCACAGAACTGACGCGGCGTGGCCTCGCCGGCTTCATCGTCCCGCTGACCGACGAGCATATGAGCGAGTATGTCGGTGGCTATGCCCAGCGCCTCAGATGGCTGACCGGGTTCGACGGCTCGGCCGGGACGGCCGCAGTGCTCCCACATGCAGCGGCCATCGTGACAGACGGCCGCTACAGTCTGCAGGTGCGCGCCCAGGTCGACCAGGGGCTCTGGACGGTCCGCGAGGTGCCTGCCGAGCCGCTCGGTCCGTGGCTTGCCGAGCACGCACCTGGAGGCGCGATCATCGGCTATGACCCGTGGCTCCATACCCGCGCATGGGTTGCGGAGACGCAAACGTTCCTGGATGCCGGCGGTGCCCGGCTGGTCCCGGTTTCCGACAATCCGGTCGACGCAGTCTGGCCCGACCGGCCGGCTCCCTCGGCAGCGCCCGCACGCATCCACGACATTCGCTTTGCCGGCAGGACCAGCGCGGAGAAGCGCGCAGCCATCGCGGAGGGTCTGCGCAGCCGCGGCCTCGACGCCGCTGTGATTGCGGCCCTCGACAGCGTCGCCTGGCTGTTCAACATCCGCGGGGCCGATGTGCCGCGCACGCCAGTCGTGCGCGCGTTCTCGCTGCTGCGCGCCGACGGCACGGCAACGCTTTTCATCGACGACGCCAAGGTGATGCCGGACGTGGCGGTCCATCTCGGGCCGGAGGTGACGGTTGCGCCTTACGCCTCGGTCACGGCTGCGCTCGGCCGACTTCAAGGCCAGCAGGTGCTGATCGATCCGGCCTTTTCGGTCGCCGCGCTTGCGCAGGCGCTGGAAGCCGGCGGTGCCACCATCCGCGAGGGCCGAGACCCCTGCATCCTCCCCAAGGCCACCAAGAATCCGGTCGAGGTGGAGGGCGCCCGCGCCACCCATGTTCGCGATGGGCTGGCGCTCACCCGTTTTCTCGCCTGGTTCGATGCCGAGGCGCCGAAGGGCACGCTCGACGAGCTTTCCGCACAGGCACGGCTTGAAGTGTTCCGCCGCGAGTCGAACCTGCTCGAGGATCTGTCCTTTGACACGATTTCGGGTTTCGGCCCGAACGGCGCCATCATCCACTACCGCGCGAGCGAGGCCACCGCACTGCCGATCGAACAAGGAAACATCTACCTCGTCGATTCCGGCGGCCAGTATCCAGACGGAACCACCGATGTCACCCGAACCATCGCCGTGGGCACTCCGCCACCTGAAGCGATCCGCGCATTCACGCTTGTCCTGAAGGGCCATATCGCCCTTGCCACAGCCCGCTTCCCGAAGGGCACCCGCGGCGGCCAGCTCGACATCCTTGCCCGTCAGCACCTGTGGGCCGCCGGCCTCGATTATGCGCACGGCACCGGCCATGGCGTCGGCAGCTTCCTGTCCGTTCATGAAGGCCCGCAGAGAATAGCAGCCGTCGTTGGCGCCCCGGGCATCGACGAACCGCTGCTGCCCGGGATGATCCTGTCCAA
>JBKBXK010000236.1:0-3589 GCA_046314095.1 Thermaurantiacus sp.
GCGATGGCCTCCGACTTCAACTTCACCACCGTCGGGACAAAGTCCGGTCGCACCGTCACGGCCACCGGATCGCCTTCGCCTCCGGGTGGGCAGGACTACAACGCCGTGGTGATCACCCTTTCGGGCACCACACTGCCTTCGCCGGGCGCCGCTGTTACCTTCGACGCCTTCTGCGTCGACCTCCTCGACACCATCCCGACCGGGTCGGTGAACCTGAACTATCATTTCGGCGGGCCCGGCGATCTGGTGCCGCCGATCTCCAGCGCACAGGCCAACGACGTTCGGCGTCTTGCCGGGCTCTATTTCGCCGATCCGAACGCCTTTGGCCAGAACGCCCGCGCGGCGATGCAAATGGCCATCTGGAGCGTGATCTACCCGACGCTGACCTTCAGTTCGGGAACAGCCGAGGTGAACACCCTTGCTGCCGGCTATCTTGCGAATCTGGGGACAACGCCCATCGACTGGAACGTCCGCTTCCTGATTTCAGACAGCGGAAGCCAGGATCTCATCGTGTGGGCGCCGGTTCCCGAGCCGGCCACCTGGGGGATGCTGATCGTCGGCTTCGGCCTGGTCGGCCTCGGCCTCAGGCGCCGCCAGCGCGACGGCATCGCGTCTGCAACCGCCTGACGCGCCACGCGCACTGGCAAATCCACCGGGGCCGGAGCAATCCGGCCCCGGTTTTTCTTGTGAAGTGCGTCACTTGTCGCTAGCCGCGCGCGGCCCATGCAGACCGTGCTCGACACCCTCCTCTCGCCCATCATCCTCTTCTTCGTGCTGGGGGCGCTTGCCGGTTTCGCGCGGTCCGACCTCACCATCCCGGAACAGATCGGCAAGGGCCTCTCGCTCTATCTGATGGCCGCGATCGGCCTGAAAGGCGGGGTGGGCGTCGCCGAATCGGGCGCCGATCCGGCCATGTTCTCGACCGCCGCAGTCGGGATCCTCCTTGGTTTCGCCTTTCCCGTTCTTGCTTTCGGCTTGTTGCGTCGGGCGGGCGGCCTCTCGGCTCTCGATGCCGGGGCGATCTCGTCTTTCTATGGTTCGGTTTCGGTTGTCACCTTCGTCACCGGTGTTGCCGTTCTTTCCGAAGACGGCGCCGGGCCGGTGGGCTGGATGGTCGCAGTGATGGCGCTGAAGGAAACGCCCGGCATCGTCGCCGGCCTGCTTCTGGCGCGCGGATCGCTGGGCCGGCTGCCGCAGCGCGCGAACCCGGAAGGCGTCGGCCAGCACAGCCTCTGGCGCGAGGTGCTGCTGAACGGGCCGGTGGTGCTTCTGGTGGGCAGCTTCATCATCGGGGTGGTGGTGGGAGGCGAGGGCTATCAGCCGGTCTCGCCGTTCTTCGACGACATTTTCCGGGGCGTCTTGTGCCTGTTCCTCCTTGAGATGGGGCTGATGGCCTCGCGCCGGCTGCGCGAGGCGCGGACGCTCACCGTGCCGCTGGCGGGGCTTGCCGTCCTCATCCCTCTCATCAACGGGGCGATCGGGCTTGGCGCCTCGGCATTGCTCGGCCTCGATGGCGACACGGCGGCCGCCTTCATCATTCTGTGCGCGTCGGCCAGCTATATCGCAGCGCCCGCCGCCATGTCGCTGGCCGTGCCGCGGGCCGACATCGGCCTCGGCCTTGCCATGAGCCTTGCCATCAGCTTCCCGTTCAACATCATCGTGGGCATCCCGCTCTGGTCGTGGGCGGCGCACGCGCTATTGTGAACGCATGCCCGCGTTCCAGGCCCTGATCGACGGCTATCACCGGTTCCGCGCAGGCTCGTGGCGGGAACAGCGGCTTCGTTATGATGCGCTTGCCGGCGGTCAGGCGCCGAAGATCATGGTGATCGCCTGCTCGGACAGTCGCGTCGATCCCACCCGCGTGTTCGACGCCGCGCCCGGCGAGATGTTCGTGCTTCGGAACATCGCCAACCTCGTGCCGCCGCTTGATCCCGCGCTGGCGCAGTCGAGCGTTGCGGCCGCACTGGAATATGCCGTGCTGATCCTGGAGGTCGATTATGTGATCGTGTTCGGCCATGCCCGTTGCGGCGGAATCCAGGCCTCGCTTTCGGGCGCCTATCGCAAGACTGGCCCTGGCGAAGGCGAGTTCATCCAGCGCTGGATGCGGCTGATTGCTCCGGTGCGCGACCGGGTGCTGCACTCGATTGGCCAGAACCCGGATATCGATCCGCAGCCGGTGCTGGAACGCGCCAGCATCCGGCAGAGCGTCGAGAATCTGCGCAGCTATCCCTTCGTTGCCGAGGCCGAGGCGGAAGGCCGCGTCCGGCTGATGGGGGCGATCTTCGACATCGCCGATGGCCGCCTGCTTCTGCTGGACAGCCGCAGCGGCGGGTTTGAGCCCGTTGCGGTCGAGCCCTGAGGCTTCAGAAGGGAACCACCAGACCGGCGCGCACGGCCTGTTCGCGGCCCGGATCGCCCACATGGCCCATGACCGAAAGGCTGAACGCGGCGCCCGAAGGCAGGCCAAGTTCCAGCCCGGCATCGATCGCCAGCCTGTCCCGCCGCTGCCCGCCCGCCGCCAGATCGAAGGCAAAGTCCGGCATGTCGGCAAAGCGCGCCGTCACCCGCTCGCCGCCGGCCAGTCGATGCACCCAGCTTGCGGAGAGGAGGGCCTGCAACCGCGCTCCCGCGCCGCCGACCCTGGTGTCGAACGCCCAGGCTCCACCGGCAACGCTTTCGGTCGTGCGCGCCGTACCACCATCGACCGAAAGGCCGAGACCGCCGGCATGGCCCTCGCTGTAGCCCGGAAGCTGTGCCTCGCGATGCCGCAACGCAAACGCCAGGCGGGGTACTAGCGGCGAGACCCCAAGGTCGAGGTCAACTCCCGCCTCGGCTGCGAACAGAGCGACATGTTCGTCCATCCGCGCCGCGCCCGACGTCATGGGACCGGTGACAGCGCGCATTCCCCGGAAGCGGTTGCTGCCTACCGCCATACGCGAGGCAAAGGTCAGCCGCTCGGTCAACGGGGTGAGAAGATGCGCAGAGACCACCACCGATTCGCTGTTGCCCCCGCCGGACTGACCGGGAAGCGCGTGGCCTGAAACCTGCCGCACCACAGCCAGCCCGGCCATGCCGCCGCCCGCCACGGGCACGTCAAATCCAGAGGCAAATCCAAGCGTTTCGCCGCGACCGCTGCCGGCGCGCGGCGCCAAAGGCGCATCGAAGCGCGCCGCCCAGCTGCCACCCGCGGGGCCCCCGCCGGCCAGCATACCGAGCCCGGCGCGCAGCGGTGCCCGACCATGCACCAGCATTCCCTGCCGGTCGGCCGCAAGCCCGAGCGCTCCATCAAGCGCCGCTGCGCCCGAGGCAAGTGCCGCGACGGGAAGCCGGGGAGTCATGGCGGAAATCGCCTCGCCCAGTTCCGCCGCGCTCGACATGGACTGGAAGGTCTGGATCGTGTCCGCCACCGCCCCGGCCGCGAACGGGGTGGCGGCATCAAGCGCAGCAGCGAAACTCGCTTCCGTCGCGCCGGTCACCATGCCCTGCATCGGCGCCACGGCGACCGTCACCCGATAACGGTTGACGACAAGGCCGGAGGCAAAGCTGCGCAGGGCCGTGGGCGCCGGCAGCGATACGGAAGAGAAGCCGC
>JBKBXK010000237.1:0-3587 GCA_046314095.1 Thermaurantiacus sp.
GAGCGGCTGCGATACATGCGGGCGATCCCCACGGCCCCGCAATGCCTCGCCTGCCATGGGCCGGAGGAGGCAATTGCGCCCGCGGTTCGCGCTGCCATCGCCGAACGATATCCTGACGACCGGGCAACGGGCTTCCGCGCCGGCGAGTTGCGCGGCGCGTTTTCGATCGGCTGGCGCGCGGAAGCGCTGCGCGCAGCGCGCGCCGGGGCCGGCTGAGCCGCACGGCTGGACAAAGGGGGAGGGGCCGGGGCGCTTGACCTTTCGGCGCCTGCGCCCGCATTGGCCACCCAAGGGGAGGCCCATGTTCAAGCGCATCCTGATTGCCAACCGCGGCGAGATCGCCTGCCGCGTCATTCGCACGGCACGGGCGATGGGGATCGAGACCGTCGCCGTCCACTCCGAGGCCGACGCGGCCGCACCCCATGTGGAAATGGCCGATATCTCGGTGGCGATCGGCCCGCCGCCGGCGGCGCAATCCTATCTCCTCGGCGAGCGCATCATCGCCGCTGCAAGAGAGACCGGCGCCGAGGCCATCCACCCCGGCTATGGCTTTCTTTCCGAGCGGGAGTGGTTCGTGAAGGCGGTTGAGGAGGCGGGCATCGTCTTCATCGGCCCGCCGCCGGACGCGATCGCCGCCATGGGCGACAAGATCGAATCCAAGAAGCTGGCGAAGGCCGCGGGGGTGAATGTCGTCCCCGGCTTTGTCGGTGAGATCGCCGATACCGACCATGCCGCCCGTATCGCTGGCGACATCGGCTATCCGGTGATGATGAAGGCTTCGGCGGGCGGCGGCGGCAAGGGCATGCGCCTCGCCTTTTCCGAGGCCGAGCTCCGCGAGGGATTCGACGGTGTGCGCCGCGAAGCGAAGGCGAGCTTCGGCGACGACCGCGTGTTCATCGAGAAGTTCGTCGAGCAGCCGCGGCACATCGAGATCCAGGTGCTGGGCGACCGGCACGGCAATATCCTGCATCTGGGCGAGCGGGATTGTTCGATCCAGCGCCGGCACCAGAAGGTGGTGGAGGAAAGCCCCTCCCCCTTCGTGACGCCCGACATGCGCGCGGCGATGGGCGCGCAGGCCGTGGAGCTTGCGCGCGCCGTGGGATATCATTCGGCGGGAACGGTCGAGTTCATCGCAGGCGTCGATCGCAGCTTCTACTTCCTGGAAATGAACACCCGCCTCCAGGTGGAGCATCCGGTGACCGAATGCGTGACCGGGCTCGATCTGGTCGAGCTGATGATCCGGGTTGCAGCCGGCGAGCCGCTGCCGTTCGCGCAGGGCGACGTGCGGATGGAGGGCCATGCAATCGAGACGCGGCTTTATGCCGAGGACCCCTATCGCGGCTTCCTGCCTTCGACCGGGCGGCTCGTCACCTATCGCGAGCCGGCTGCGGGCAATGGCGTGCGTGTCGATTCCGGGGTCGTCGAGGGCTCGGAAATCTCGATGTTCTACGACCCGATGATTGCCAAGCTGATCACGCACGGGGCGACGCGGGACGAGGCAGCGGAGCGGCAGGTGGCGGCGCTGGACCGGTTCTTCGTGCGCGGCATCAGCCACAATGGCGACTTTCTCTCCGCGCTGATGCAGCATCCGCGGTTCCGCGCCGGGGAGACGGTCACCACCGGGTTCATCGCCGAGGAATATCCCGAAGGCTTTTCCGGCGCTCCCGATACCCCGGCCCGGCAGCGCCGGGTGCTGGCAGTGGCCGCAGGGCTTGCAGAAACGCGCGCGGCCCAGGGCTTCACCATCGACGGGCAGCTGGACGGACCGGCGGAGCGCGCGCAGGTGGACTGGGTGATCGAGCTCGATCGGGTGCCGCATCCCGTCTCGGTGCTGCAGGCGGGCGACAGCGTTACCGTGACCATTGACGGCGCGGAGGTGCGCGTCGAGGCTGACAGATTCTCGGGCTTCGTTGCCGGGCTGCTTGAAGCGCGGATCGATGGCACGATGCACGCCTTCCAGGTGGAGACGACACCTGCGGGGCACCGCATCACCCACGCCGGACGTGCGACGCAATCGCGCCCGCTGACGCCGCGCGCCGCTGCGCTTGCCAGGCACATGCTGGAGAAGGTGCCGCCGGATCTTTCGCGGTTCCTGCTGTGCCCGATGCCGGGGCTTGTCGTCTCGATCGCCGTTGCCGAGGGCGACAAGGTTGAGCCGGGGCAGCCGCTCGCGGTGGTCGAGGCCATGAAGATGGAGAATATCCTGCGCGCAGAGAAGGCAGGCCGGGTGGCGCGGCTTCACGCGGTTCCGGGCGACAGCCTCGCCGTCGACCAGGTGATCCTCGAGTTCGAATGACCGGCGGGGCGCCCGGCCTCTTTCCGGCGGCCGCCATCGTCGCACGGCGCGGGCAGCACGGCGCGCAACCTGGTCAGGAGCGAGGCAGGCGTGCCTCCGGTGGACTGGCGCCCGCGACGCGCGGGGTGACCTGACGGCATCCGAACCGGCCGGGGGGCTGGAACACGCATTCCGCACGCTGGCCCGAGCGGTTGAGGGTGAACTGCACCGGCCCGCCCTGGCTCGTGCGGGCCGCCTCGACGACATCGCCGACACGCTCCACTGCGCGCCCGTTCACGCTTTCGATGAGATCGCCGGGCCGGGGCGCGCCAAAACGTGCCAACGGCGCGCGCTGATCCACTTCCACCACCACCACGCCCCGCTCCGGAAGGCCCGCACCGAGTTCCTGGGCAAGCGCCGGGGAGAGATTGGCGACCGAAACCCCGCCGAGGACCGAGCCTGACGGCAGTTGGGTAAGCTGGCGCGGCGGATTCTCCGGCGGCGCGGTGAGGCGTGCCTGCACCATCTGGCCGCGCCCGCCGCGAAGCACCGTCAGCGAGACCGTTTCGCCGACCGGCTTGGTTGCGACCCGGTAGCGGAGCGACGCGGGATCGCTGACGTCATTGCCGTCAACGGCAAGCACGATGTCGCCGGCCCGGAGGCCGGCGCGCTCCGCCGGAGAGCCTGGCGACACGCCCATGACGGCCACCCCGATTACCCTGTCGAGCCCGGCGGCGCGGGCACGGGCGCCATCGACCGGCACCCCCTCGACGCCGAGCCATGCCGTTGTGCGGGTGCCGGTGCGCGCCTGGTTGAGAAATATCTTCACCATGTTCGAGGGGATCGCGAAACCGATGCCGATATTGCCGCCCGATCCGGAGAAGATGGCGGTGTTGATGCCGATCACCTCGCCCGTCATTGCAACGAGCGCGCCGCCGCTGTTGCCCTGGTTGATCGAGGCGTCGGTCTGGATGAAGAAATCCGTGTCAGAGACCCCGATGCCGGTGCGCGCGTTCGCGGAGACGATGCCCTGCGTCACCGTCTGGCCGACTCCGAAGGGGTTGCCGATTGCAAGCACCAGATCGCCGATCTCGGCGCGGTCACTGTCACCGAGGCGGGCGACAGGAAGCGGCGCGCCGGCCGGATCGATGCGCAGCAGCGCAAGATCGAGCTTGGCATCGGCGAAGACCAGCTCGGCCGGGAACTCCCGCCGGTCGGCAAGTGCAACCACGATCTGGTCTGCCCCGCGCACGACATGGTTGTTGGTGATGATGAGGCCGGACGGATCCACGATCACGCCCGAGCCGAGCGA
>JBKBXK010000238.1:0-3566 GCA_046314095.1 Thermaurantiacus sp.
GTTGTTCAGAACGATCTCGGCTCGCCCGGCTTTTCGCCGGTGGCCAGCAACGATACGGCCAATGCGGATCGGAACCGGCGCAGGCCGATGACGGAGCGGTGGGGTTGAGCAATGCCCACGGTTGATGGCGGCCACTATTTCCTCACTTGCCTGATTCCGGTGGAGACGGCACCGCGTGCCCGCGCCGATGGCTCCATCACCGTGCCGAGCCACCTCCTTCGCGAGGAGTTGGCGCGGCTTCCATTGGCGCAGCAGAGCCCGGAAACGGTGGCAAGCGGCCGTCAGAGCCCGTTCGCGCGCTGCCGGCGCACACATACCATTCGGTTTGCCGTTATCGACCAGCCAGCCTTCCAGGGGCGGGATCGGCAGAATGTGCTGCTGACCGTTGCCAAGGGCGACAAGCCGCTGGAACCACGGCAGTCCGACGCGCTTCGCAACTCCTGGCTGCTCCTCTCGGCCGATCTCGATGCTCGGGCCGACGAGCCAGACCAGGGGTTGGCCTCTTGGGCTTGTGGCTTGTGGGCGGTGTGCGAGGCGGAACTGCGCGCGGTGTTCGGGACGTGCGTGGGCTTCGACCGCGTATCGGACGGAGCGGGTTTCGCCGCGTGGCTCAAACGCTGCCAGATCGAGACCTGGATGAGCTTCAATGACTATTGGCCCCACGGCCCGCGAATACAGGCGGAAACGCCCCGCCGACTGCTGTTCGGTGGTCTTGCGACGTTCCTCGGCGTGATGGCGCTGTTCTGGTGGTGGCTGGGCACCAGCGGGTGGCTGGTTCCGCTGGTCCTGCCCGCCGCTGCCGCGGCGATCGGCGCGGTGATGCTCCGGCTGTGGCAGGTCGGAGGCCGCCCGTTTCCGGCGGCACCGCATGGCGACCTGCCGAGCGTGCTGAAGGCACTGCATGTGCAGCAGCAGTTCGCCCGTTTCGCTGAAGAGGCGCAGGGCCTTTCTGCAGGCGAGTTGCATGCCCGTTTCGGCGCATTTCTCGCCGATGTCCGCCCGTCCGACATCGCGTCACCCACCCAGCCACCCGGCGTCATCCGCTCCGACGGCGTGCCGCTGGTCGAGCACAAGGAGGTGCTCGTCGAGGCCTCGGTTCCATGAGCCGCCTTTCCTCCCCAAGGCTGGAGACGGGCGACATCCAGGGCGGGGTCTTGATCGCCTACAGCCGTCTGGGCTTTCCCCATGGTCGGCACCTGCTGTTTCACTTCGCCGACCCGGCTGGCGGGCGGGCATTCGTGGAAGCATTGCGGCATCGGGTAACAACGGCACTTCCATGGGCGAAGCGCGGCGCGCCTCCGGGCCCCGACGAAGTGCCGCGTCCGGAGGCAACGCTCAATCTCGCCTTCACCTTTAACGGCCTGTGGGCGCTGCAGGTGCCAACGCGGACCCTGCGCGGGCTTCCGGACGAGTTCATCGATGGCATGGCGGCGCGGGCGGCGATTCTGGGCGACGATGTGCTCGACAATACGCCCGATCATTGGGACGAGGTTTGGCAGCCGGCGCCACGAGGCCCTGCCGTTCACATGCTCGCCATGCTGTCCGCCCAGGACGACGGCACGGGCGATCCCGTCTCCGCGTTCACGGCGCTGACCGACGCGGTGCTTGCAGAAGTCGGCCGCCACAAAGGCGTGCGGCTGATGGAGGGGTTCCGAGGTGCCGACCGGCGCTGGCAGGATCTCCACGCCATCTTCGAGGATGGTGAACCGACCCGCCACGAGCATTTCGGGTTCGTCGACGCGATTGGCGATCCGGTGTTCCTTGGCCAGTATCCTGATGGTGCAGAGCACCGCAAATGCCGGGGCCAAGGGGCGGTCAATGGCAAAGGGGAATGGCGCCCGATCGCGACCGGAGAGTTTCTGCTGGGCTGGCCAGACGAGGCGCAGGAGATTCCCGGCGCTGCGATGCCGCTGGATTTTTCCAGGAACGGCACATTCTTCGCCTATCGCAAGCTGCACCAGCACATCGACCGGTGGGATCGCTGGGTGGAGGAGGCGACCGGCCGGCTCATGTCGGTGTGGGCGATCGAGAACCGGGAAGCGGCCCGCGAGCTGCTGCTGGCCAAGATGGCCGGCCGCTGGCGCGATGGCGTGCCGCTCATCATCGCACCAACGCTCGACGCCTGGGACCGTTTCAATCGCGACCATCCTCCCGGCTCCCCCGGGCGCGAGTCACGCCTCACCGATTTCGCCTATGGCGGTGATCCCCAGGGCATCGCATGCCCGGTGACCGCGCACATCCGCCGCGCAAACACGCGTGACATGCTCGACCCGTGGACCGGACACGGCCCCAAGCTGCAACTCGGCTCTGCGCTCAACGACCGGCGGCGGCTGCTTCGCCGCGGTCTGCCCTATGGGGCCAAGGATGATCCGCACGGCGAGCACGGCATCATCCTGCTCGCGCACTGCACCTCGCTCATGCGGCAGTTCGAGTTCGTGCAGCAGCAATGGATGCACTATGGGCTGGATTTCAACGCCGGCAACGACAGCTGCCCGATCGTGGGCAATCATGCGCCCGGCAGCCGGTTCGTGATTGCCGCCGACCCGGCTTCGGGCAGGCCACCCTTTGTCGCCTCCGGCCTCGACCAGTTTGTTTCGACCCGCGGCGGCGAGTATTTCTTCGTTCCTTCGCTGACCGCGTTGCGCATGATTTCGGTTGGCGTCGTCGACCCGACCTGAGTTCCGGAGGCATTGCCATGGACGAGGAGCCGCCCATCCGCCCGATCCCGCCCGAACCCCGCGAGCGCGGGCGCGGGCGTGCCGGTCATGCTCCGGGGGTGGATCGGGTCGGGCCGGCGGTCGCAGGTCTCCTCGGGGTGATGCGTGGCGTGGCGTCCGACCCGGGGGTGCGGCAGGCACTGGTTCGGGCAATTTTGGGCAACACCCGGGTGTTCCGCGATGCCTGCGCCGTCCTTCGCCTTGCCCGCCCGCGCCTCACTCTGCCTCTCAACCTTGTGCGCGCTTACGAAGCTGACGGAAGCCTGATGCTGACCAGGGCCGCAGACGTCGCCGAAGTGATCGCCCGCGAGGGGGATTTCGAGGTGGTCTATGGGCCGCGCATGCGCGCGCTCACCGGGGGGCGGGACTTCTTCCTCGGGCTCCAGGATGGCCCGGACTACCGGCGGGACAGGACAGCCGTCGACGGACTGTTCTGGCCGGACGATCTTGACCGGGTCCTGGCAATGGCGCGGTCCGAAGCGGCTGCCGCCGTCGCGGCGAGCGACGGGTCGCTCGATATCGTGCTGACGCTGACCGCGCGTATTCCGGCGATCATGGCGCGCGACTGGTTCGGGATCGCAGCACCGCTCGAACAGCTGATCGCCGATTCGACCATTCTCTTCTTTTACCTCTTCTCCGACCTTACCGCCGAGCCGCGGGTGGAGGCGGGCGCCTTGGCGGCTGCCGAGCGCACCCGCGCAACCATCCGCGCAAGCATGGAAACGGCCGGACCAGAGACTCTGCTCGGCCGGGCGGTCGCCGCCGGCAAAGAGGGGAACGCAGTGTTCGACGAGGACGGAGTCGTCGCGTCGATCCTCGGCCTTTTCATCGGAGCGATCCCAACCCTTT
>JBKBXK010000239.1:0-3541 GCA_046314095.1 Thermaurantiacus sp.
GGACCAGCTGAAACTCGTTCCGGAGGGAATCGAAGGCCAGGTTCCCTTCAAGGGGCCAGCGCGCGACGTGCTCCACCAGCTCGTTGGCGGCGTGAAGGCAGCAATGGGATATGTCGGGGCGGGAACGCTGACGGAACTGCGCCATCGTGCCGAGTTCATCCGGATCACCAACGCGGGCCTGCGCGAGAGCCATGTCCATGATGTGGTGATCACGCGCGAGGCACCCAACTACCCGACCCGATAGCCGCGCATTTGCGGGACTCTGCTCGCCTCCAGGCCGCAATCGAGATTCTCGATGCCGTGATCGAGGCGGCGCGAACAGAAGGCGCCGCAGCCGACACGCTGATCGCCCGCTATTTCGCCAGCCGCCGCTATGCCGGGTCCGGGGACAGGGCAGCCGTTCGCGAGCTTGTATGGGAGGCGATCCGCACCTTTGGTGAGCCACCTTGTTCAGGGCGGGCAGCAATGGTGTCGCTCGCGCTCTCCCGCCGTCCGGACCTGCTGCCAATGTTTGACGGCAGCCAGCACGCAGCGAAGCCAATTGCCGCCGGAGAGGCAGCCAACCTTCCAGCCCCGGTTCCGCTGTGGCTTGTCCCCATGCTTGAGAAAAGCCTGGGGGTCGACTGGGAGCAGGAGACGAACGCCCTGCTTGGCCGCGCCCCGCTCGACATTCGCGTGAACGCATTGAAGGCCCGTTCGCAGGACGAGATCCGGCACGTGGCAGATGCCCTGCCCGCGTCGGCGACACCGATCACCGGACTGCCCCGCGTGTTGCCGCATGCGCTTCGTCTCGCGGAGCCCGTCGCGCTCGACCGGCATCCGTTGCACGGTGCCGGCCTGTTCGAGGTTCAGGATGCCGGAAGCCAGCTGGCCGCGGCGATGTGCGAGGCCTCTGCCGGGGAGACGGTGGTGGATTTGTGCGCAGGCGCTGGCGGCAAGACGCTCGCGCTTGCGGCTGCAATGGCTGGCCGTGGACGGTTGATTGCGGCCGACACCGATCGCCGCCGGCTTTCCCAGCTTGCGCCGCGGGCCGAGCGGGCTGGCGCGTTCTGCATTATCGAGGCACGGCTGTTGAACCCGGGCCGGGAGATCGGAGCACTGGGAGACGTGACCGAGCAGGCAGACTGCGTTGTTGTCGATGCCCCCTGCTCGGGCAGCGGGACCTGGAGGCGCAATCCGGAACTGCGATGGCGGCTCTCTCCCGCCCGGCTCGAACGCGTGCTTCGGCTGCAGGCCCATCTTCTCGACGTGGCAGTTGCCCTCGTTCGCCCTGGCGGACGACTTGTCTACATCGTCTGCTCGGTCCTGCAGCAAGAAGGCTTTCAGCAGGTGCAGGGCATAGTGGAGCGCGCCGCGTTCAGCGCCCGGAAACTGGAGCTCTGCGAAGCCCTTCAACTGACACCGGCCCGCCATGGCTGCGACGGCTTTTTCGTCGCGCGATTGCGCAAGCTCTGGTAGGCTAAGGTGTATCGGTGAGGGAAAGGATGGTCATGATGGCGCAATGGCGGGCGATGCGGCGGATCTGGGGCGTGACTCTTGCGGGTGTCGCCCTCTTGCTGGTTGGGACCTCGCTTCCGGCCGATGCCGCCCGGCCAACTGCCCGCGACACAGCCACGAGTCGCGCCACGCCAGACACGGCACTTGCGCCGCAATCCGTCCAGTTTACCCAGGCGGGCGAGGGCCTGCTGGCGCGCGGCGAGCACCAGTCTGCCATTGATCATTTTGAAACCGCGCTCGCCGTCGATCCCCGCAACGTTCGGGCCTATCTTGGCATGGCGCGCGCCTTTGAAGGCCTGGAGATGCCCGGCCGCGCCATCCGTTTCTATCGCGAAGCGCTTTCGATCGAGCCAAATGACGTGCTTGCTCTGGAGGCACAGGGACACGCCTTTCTGGCCCGCGGTGCCACCGGGCGCGCAGAAGCCAATCTGGAGCGTCTGCGCAAGATCTGCGCGAGCCCTTGCCCAGCTGCGGACCGGCTGGCGTCGGCCGTTGCCCGCGGCGGACCCCCGCCCGCAATGGCTGCGGCCACGCGACCGGAAAGCGAAAGGAGCCCGCGCGAGCAGCGCTGATGGCCAGCCATGCCCACATCGACAATCGAACCCCGGAAGCGCTGGGCAGCGCAGCCGCGCAGACGCTGACCAAGCGTGGTGGCGCCTGGACCGAGCTGCGCTCCCAGGTGTTTGAGGTTCTTGCCGCTGCCGACCAGCCCGTTTCCGCCTATGATGTCGCGGATCGGCTCTCCAGCGGACTGGGCCGGCGCGTTGCAGCCAACAGCGTCTATCGGATTCTCGACCTGTTCGTCGAACATGATCTGGCCAAGCGCGTGGAAAGCCGCAACGCCTATGTCGCGAACGTGCACCCGGAGTGCACCCACGACTGCATCTTCCTTGTCTGCGAGGATTGCGGTCGGATCTCCCATCTCGACGACGACGCGATTGCCACGACCATGCGCAGCCGTGCCGGTGCCACCGGATTTGAGCCCCGTCGGCAGGTCCTTGAAGTGCTTGGCCGCTGTGGCGCCTGCGCCACAGCCTGACAGGCAGCCAGACCGGCCCGTGCCACTTTCCCGCTTTTCGCATGGCGATTGCCGGGCTAGTCATAGGAAATGACGGACAAGGTTCCCGGCCGGCTGGCCACACCGCTCCTCGACAGGGTCGCTTTTCCTGCCGATCTCCGAAAACTGAAGCCGGAGCACCTCCGTTCGCTGGCCGATGAGCTCCGCGCAGAACTCGTCGACGCGGTCAGCGTAACCGGCGGCCATCTGGGCGCCGGGCTCGGGGTCGTCGAACTGACGGTGGCGCTTCATTATGTGTTCAATACGCCCGACGATCGGCTGATCTGGGACGTCGGCCACCAGGCCTATCCGCACAAGATCCTCACCGGGCGGCGAGACCGCATCCGGACCCTGCGCCAGGGTGGCGGGCTTTCAGGCTTCACGAGGCGCTCCGAAAGCATCTACGACCCGTTTGGCGCTGCGCACTCATCAACCTCGATTTCCGCAGCGCTTGGCTTCGCGATTGCCAACGCGCTGAACGGACAGCCGGAAAAAGCCATTGCTGTTATCGGCGATGGGGCGATGTCGGCAGGCATGGCCTATGAAGCGATGAACAACGCCGAAGCCGCCGGCAACCGGCTCGTCGTGGTGCTCAACGACAATGACATGTCGATCGCCCCGCCCGTCGGTGCGCTCTCAGGCTATCTGGCGCGGATCTATTCCTCCAACACCTTCCTCGAGTTCCGGGACGCGGTTCGCCAGCTGGCCAAGAAGGCCCTGCCCGATCCGCTGAAGATGCCTGCCAAGCGTGCCGACGAGTATTTTCGGACGCTCGCAACCGGCGGCACTCTCTTCGAGGAGCTCGGCTTCTACTATGTGGGGCCGATCGACGGGCACAATCTGGATGTGCTGGTGCCGGTTCTGGAGAATATCCGGGACGCGGCGGAAGGGCCCTGCCTCGTCCATGTGGTGACCCAGAAGGGCAAGGGCTATGCGCCCGCGGACGCATCGGCGGACAAATATCATGGTGTCGTCAAGTTCGATGTT
>JBKBXK010000240.1:0-3537 GCA_046314095.1 Thermaurantiacus sp.
CGGGCCAGCGCCATGCCGGCCGCCGGCGCCATGCCTTCGGCGATGATTCCGGATGACGCGAAGTTCACCGCCGGATCATAGATGTGCATGTGGCCGCCCTTGCCCTGGGAGAGGCCGGGCTTCTTGCCGAGCAGCTCGGCGGCCATGCGGTCGAGATCCACGCCGCGCGCGACCGCGACATGGTGCGGCCGGTGGTCGGCAGTGATCATGTCGTCGGCCGAAAGCGCGGCGCAGACGCCGGCGCCCACCGGCTCGGCGCCGTTGGAGCAGTGCAGCTCGCCCGGAAGCGGCCCGGCGCCGAACTGGAAGATGGGGAGCTTCCCCTCCCAGTACAGCGCGATCATTGCATCGTCGAACGCGCGGGAGAGCGTCATCACCTCCCAGAACCCGCGCCGAAGCTCCGCCGTCAGCTCGCTCACCTGGCTCCTCCCTGCCCGCTTGCCGGGCGGTTCTAGCTGCGCGGCGGCGCCAATGCCCCTGTGGCTTTGGGGAGACGGGCGGAAAGGGGAGGGGCCTCCCCCGTTTCGGGGCTTTCGGCGCCGGCCCGTGGCCGGGCATGGTGCCCGCCATGACCCCGAACGGCACAGCACGCGCGCTCATCATCGGTGCCGGATGCTCCGGCTTCACCACCGCCAAAAGGTTGCAGGACGCCGGGCTGCCGTTCGACTGGTTCGAGATGTCGGACCGGGTGGGTGGCAACTGGGCCTACAACAACCCGAACGGCCGCTCGGCCGCCTATGCCAGCCTGCATATCGACACCTCCAAGTGGCGGCTCCAGTTCGAGGATTTTTCCTGTCCGCCCGACTGGCCGGACTTTCCGCATCACAGCCTGATCGATGGCTATTTCAACGCCTATGTCGACCATTTCGGCCTGCGGCCGCTGATCCGGTTCCGCTCCGAAGTCACCCGTGTCTGGCAGGACGATAGCGGCTGGTGGGCGGACGTGCTCCATGCTGGCAGGCGCACCACCCACGGCCCCTACAGCCATGTGGCCGTCTGCAACGGCCACCACTGGTCTCCGAACGTGCCCGACGTGCCGGGCGCATTCTCGGGCACAGAATTTCATGCACGGTTCTACCGCACGCCGTTCGACCCCGTCGATGTGCGCGGCAAGACGGTGGTGGTGGTGGGGCTGGGGAATACCGCGGTCGACATCGCCTCGGAGCTTGGCCAGCGCGCGCTCGACACCCGCCTCATCGTTTCGGCACGGCGCGGCGTCTGGGTGTTGCCGAAATATCTGAACGGCAAGCCGATGGACAAGACGCCGCTGCCGGCCTGGGTGCCCTTGTGGGTGAAGCGGAAGCTCGGCGCCTCGGTGATCCGGAAGGCGGTGGGCAATATGGAGGATTATGGCCTTCCGGCGCCCGACCATGCGCCGCTGGAAGCGCACCCGACGGTTTCCTCGGAGTTCCTGCTGCGCTGCGGCAACGGCGATATCGAGGTGAAGCCACAGGTGACTGCGAAGGCCGGTGAGGAACTGGTGTTCGCCGATGGCAGCCGGGAGCGGGTGGACGTGCTCATCTGGGCGACCGGTTACCGGCTCGACTTCCCCTTTCTTTCGGAACAAGACGCGCCCGTGCGCGACAATCACCTGCCGCTGTTCAAGCGCATGGTGCAGGCCGAACCGCGCCTGCACGGGCTGTGGTTCATGGGGCTTGCCCAGCCGCTGCCGACGCTTGTGAACTTCGCCGAGCAGCAGGCGAAGCTCTTGGCTGCCCACATGGCCGGCACATATGCGCTTCCGCTTCCTGCGGACATGGCGCGCGTGATTGCCGCCGACGAGGCGCTGCATCGCAGCCACTATTACGCATCGCCGCGGCACACCATCCAGGTGGATTTCGATCTCTACTGCGCCGACCTGAAAGCGGAGATGTCGCGCGGCGCGAGGCGCGCCGCAGCGCTCAGGCCGGCGGCTTCGGTGTCGCCAGCGCCCGCTCCAGCCACTTGATCGAAAAATCGCCGGAGCGCACGTCGGGCTCCTGCATCAGCCGCTGGTGCAGCGGGATGGTGGTCTTGACGCCGCCGATCGCGGTTTCCTCCAGCGCGCGGGCCATGCGGGCGATCGCGGCCTCCCGATCCTCGCCCCAGACAATCAGCTTGGCGATCAGGCTGTCATAATATGGCGGCACCCGCCAGCCGCGGAACAGGGCGGAATCCACCCGCACATGCGCGCCGCCGGGCGCGTGCCAATCGGTCACCTCGCCCGGCGAGGGGGCGAAACTCTCCGGGTCCTCGGCATTGATTCGGCACTCGATGGCGTGGCCGTGGAGCCGGATATCGCCTTGCGCGACGGACAGCGGCAGGCCGGCGGCGATCCGGATCTGCTCGGCGACGAGATCGACGCCTGTGACCAGTTCGGTCACCGGATGCTCCACCTGCAGGCGGGTGTTCATCTCGATGAAGTAGAAGCGGCCGTCCTCCCAGAGAAACTCGATGGTGCCCGCGCCCCGATAGCCGAGCCTGGCCATGGCCTGCGCGCAGATGCCGCCCATGCGCTCCCGCTCGTCGGGGGTGATCACTGGCGAGGGCGATTCCTCCAGCACCTTCTGGTGCCGCCGCTGCAGCGAACAGTCCCGCTCGCCGAGGTGGATGGCATGGCCCTTGCCATCGCCGAGAATCTGGAACTCGATATGGCGCGGTTCCTGGAGATATTTTTCCAGATAGACGGCGTCATGGCCGAAGGCGGCCTTGGCTTCGGACCGGGCCTGGGCGATGGCGCCATCGAGGGCGGCGGGGCTTTCCACCACCTTCATGCCGCGCCCGCCGCCGCCGGCGGCCGCCTTCACCAGCACCGGATAGCCGACCTCTGCCGCGAGCCGGGCCGCCTGCGGCCCCGGCGTGATGGCGTCGTCAGACCCGGGCACCAGCGGCAGGCCGAGCTGCGCCGCCGTTCTCTTGGCCTCCATCTTGTCGCCCATGGTGCGGATATGCTCGGGATGTGGCCCGATCCAGGTGATCCGATGTTCTTCGACGATCTCGGCGAAGCGGGCATTTTCAGAGAGGAAGCCATAGCCGGGATGGATGGCATCAGCGCCGGCGATCTCGGCTGCGGCGATGATGTTGGGGATGTTGAGATAGCTGTCTTTGGCGGGCGGCGGGCCGATGCAGATGGCGTCGTCGGCGAGGCGCACATGCATAGCGTTGGTATCGGCGGTGGAATGGACCGCCACCGTCTTGATGCCGAGATCGCGCGCGGCGCGCAGCACGCGCAGCGCGATCTCGCCGCGGTTGGCGATCAGGATCTTTTCGAACATCGGCGCGCGGTCAGGCTGTTTCGATGACAACGAGCGGCTGGTCATATTCGACCGGCTGTTCGTTCTCGACCAGGATCGAGCGGACGACGCCGGCTTTGGGCGCGGGGATCGGGTTCATCACCTTCATGGCTTCGACGATCAGAAGCGTCTGGCCTTCCTTCACGGTGCTTCCGACCGAGATGAAATCCGGTGCCCCCGGCTCGGGCGCGAGATAGGCGGTGCCGACCATCGGCGAGGCGACGAGGCCCGGATGGGCGCGCAGTTCGGCAAGGGGGGAGGTCTG
>JBKBXK010000241.1:0-3533 GCA_046314095.1 Thermaurantiacus sp.
CTTCCTCCGGATTGCCGGAGCCGATCAGCTGGAAGCGCGCCTGGTGGCGCACGGAAAGCCCTTCACGCTCGACAATGCATGTCCCCGACACGGCAACATCGAGCAGCAGGTCCACAATATGGTCTTCGAGGAGATTGACCTCGTCGACATAGAGAAAACCGCGATGCGCCCGGGCGAGGAGGCCCGGTTCGAAGCGTTTTTCCCCGGTGGTAAGCGCGGCTTCGAGATCGAGGCTTCCGACCACCCGATCCTCGGTGGCGCCGAGCGGCAGGTCGACGAAGGGAACAGGGCGCACGTCTGCCGCCGCGCGGCCACGTTTGCGCCCGCACGGCACCGGGCAGGTGGACCGGTCCGGCATGCAGTTGAAGGGGCAACCGGCTACCGCCCTTATCGGCGGCAACAGCTGGCTGAGCGCGCGGACAGCCGTGGACTTGCCGGTGCCGCGGTCGCCGAACACCATCACGCCGCCGATCCTGGGGTCGACCGCTGCGATGAGGAGCGCGCGCTTCATCTCCTCCTGGCCAACAATCGCTGCGAAGGGGAAGACGGGCGTCATGCCCGGGACCCTAGAGCGTTCACGCCAAAGGTGGAACCGGTCCGGCCGATTGGCGGCGGGCTTTTCGAAACATGCCCTACGTGCCCCAGCCGCGCGTGCACGCCACCGGAAGCGCAGCCGACGGGGATGCTCTGCACCACGCCGGCCCGGCTCGCCTCAGGCCGCGATGCTGCACCTCGCAAGGGCGCATTCCGACCAGATGTCGGACAGCGCGCGCACCAGCCGGTCCATGTCGTTTTCCGTGTGGACAGGCGAGGGAGTGATCCGCAGCCTCTCCGTGCCTTTGGGCACCGTCGGATAATTGATTGGCTGCACATAGATGCCGTGCTCGGACAGAAGCCGGTCAGAAATCATCTTCGCATGCTTGGGATCACCAACCATCACCGGGATGATGTGGCTGTCATTCTCGAGCATCGGGATGCCGAGAAGCGACAGCCGCCGACGCACCTTGGCAACCGTCTCTTGGTGGCGCTGGCGCTCGAGGCCGCTGGCCTTCAGGTGCCGTACGGACGCCAGCGCGCCCGCGGCGCATACGGGCGGCAGCGCCGTTGTGAAAATGAAGCCCGAGGCAAAGCTGCGGACGAAATCGATGATCGAAGCTGAAGCCGCGATATAGCCGCCGACGACGCCAAACGCCTTTCCGAGCGTGCCTTCGATCACCGTCACCCGGTCCATCAGCCCGTCGCGCTCGGCGATGCCGCCGCCGCGCGGGCCATAGAGGCCCACGGCATGCACCTCATCGAGGTAGGTCATCGCGTTGTGCATCTCGGCGACCTCGAGGATCTCTGCGATCGGCGCGACGTCGCCATCCATCGAATAGACACTCTCGAATGCGACCAGTTTCGGCCGCGCCGGATCCACCTGGCCCAGCTTCCTGTCCAGATCCTCGGGCGAATTATGCTCGAAGATGAAGCGCTCGGCGCGGCTGTGGCGGATGCCCTCGATCATCGAGGCGTGATTGCCGGCATCGGAAAAGACCGCACATGCCGGAAGACGCGCGGCCAGCGTGCCCAGCGCCGCCCAGTTGGAAACATAGCCCGACGTGAACAGCAGCGCCGACGACTTGCCGTGCAGGTCGGCCAGTTCGCGCTCAAGCTCCACGTGAAGATGGTTGGTGCCGGAGATGTTGCGGGTGCCGCCGGCGCCCGCCCCCTGTTCGTCGAGTGCCACGTGCATGGCCGCGATCACATCCGGATGCTGGCCCATGCCAAGATAGTCATTCGAGCACCAGACAGTGACGTCCTGCACCTCTCCCTCAACATGCCGCATGGCATTGGGATAGCGGCCACGCCTGCGCTCAAGCTCGGCAAACACGCGATAGTTCCCCGCACGGCGCAGTTCGTCGAGCTGGGCCTCGCAGAGCGCGTCATAATCCATTGGTCGGTCCTTCATCGTCAGTGTCTCTGGTTCATCGCCCATCCCCACATTGCAGACTCGCGGAACGGGAGGATGAGGAACAAATGCTCGACAAGCGCAAGTAGCGTCAGGGTGAAGAGAATCACAAGTGTTGCCGACTGGGCGCTTCCCGGTGCCGCAGCGACGGCACCCGCAGCGAGCGCGACCGCAAGTCCCGCGACCAGCAGCAGCGACACGGGCATGAGCACGTTGCGGCCGGTCTTGGGGCCGAAATAGCTCTTCATATAGTCGAGGTGGGCGGGCAGCATGTCAGTCACCATGTGCGGCACGCCAAGGAAGATGTTGAGCTTCGTGGACAGCCGCATCACGAACAACAGCAGGAAGGTGAGCGGCGCGACCTGGTTTGGCTGCCCCCAGGTGATCATGAAGAGGAGAAGCGCTGTCGCGGCGAGCGCGATTTCGTGGTGGATGAGAACCGCAGTCGCGAAACGGAATCGCTTCCAGCCCCTCGCCCCCGGCGGGCAGGGAAGCCGGCGCGGCCCGGTGACGAGGCCCATCAGGAAGCTGATTTCGTGCCAGCCCCAAACGACGAGCGCTGCGAAAAAGCCTGCCCAGGCAGCGCCTGCGCCGCCCATCTCGGCCGTCACAAGTATAACCGCCGTCGCCACGCCGGCGAGCGCGGTCGCCGCCATCAGGCTGGCGCCATAGGTCTCCACGGGCCGCCGGTCGAGCCAGAGCACTGCCCCCGTCGCCACGAACCAGGCAGCGATCACTGCGAAGACGCCAATGAGCCAGGTGGCGAGCATCCTGCGCCTCTACCAGGCCGGCGCCAGCCGGACCTGTTCGGGCAGGTCATGGCGCCGGGCGGGCTGGAAATAGAGGCCGGCAAAGGCACTGGCGGCCGCTGCTCCGTTGCGAACCTTCGCAAGCGCACCCGCGATACCACCCTTGGCCCCGGCCTTCGCGAGGCCTTCGCTGGCCCGGCGCAACCGTTCCATGCCGGCAAGAAAACCGGGGTGATCGAGGTCGATCTCAATCGGAAACACCTGCCGGGAAATCTCGTTGCAGATACGGAACACCCGCATGTCATAGTCACGCGGTTCGAGCCCCAAGGCCCGATGAAACACCGGGCGGCCATGATCGCGCACATACATCGTGGCATAGACCGAAAGCAGGAAGAAGCGGATCCAGTGGCGGTTCAGCCCTTCCAGCAGCTTCGGATTGGCGCGCATCAGAAGGGCGAAGGCCTCGCCATGCCGGAACTCGTCGTTGCACCAGCGCTCAAACCATTGGAAAATGGGGTGGAAACGCAGTTCCGGGTGCCGTTCCAGTTGCCGATAGATAGTGATGTAGCGTGCGTAACCAATCTTTTCCGACAGATAGACGGCATAAAATATGAACTTGGGCTGGAAATAGGTGTAGGTCTTGGTCTTGGTGAGAAAGCTCAGGTCAACACCGATACCGGCGTCTTTCAATGTGTCGTTGATAAAGCCGGCATGCCGGCTTTCGTCTCTTGAAAGCAGCTTGAACAGCTTCTTCACATCCGGGTTCTTCACTCGCTTGGCAATCTCGGCATAGAGAATGCATCCCGAGAATTCGGCAGTGAGCGAGCTCACCAGAA
>JBKBXK010000242.1:0-3506 GCA_046314095.1 Thermaurantiacus sp.
GCCTGCAGCATCGTGTCGGCGGCAAGCGCTGCATGCAGCGCCCGCTGCAGGATCAGACTTGCCTGCATCTCGAACTCCTTCGTCTGGAAGCCTCGAAGCTCAGCCCCTTGGGCCGATCTCCTCTGCCATCAGCACCACCCGGTCCGGCAACACGGGATCCAGTTCGATTCCGGTCAGGCGCATCACCAGCCCGCGCCACATCACGCGCATGTCCAGCGTCAGGGGAAGGTCATTGCGCACCAGGATTCGCCAGCGCCCGACAGAGACCCGGCTGTCTGCATCCAGAAGCGAGGCAGGCCCCCGACCTTCCGGGCGCAGCTCGCCCCACACTTCGGCCGCCAGCGTCCAGTGATTGCCGATCCCGCCGGCGCCATCGGGAATCTCCTGCCGCCGCTCGAACCGAAGCCGCTGCCGCAGCCGTCCGGCCAGCTCTGCACCCATGTCCGCCTCCATTCAGAGCGCAACGGCGCGCCAGGGCGCCAGAGTCTGCCAGACGATTGCCGGAAGGCCGGCATCCTCCGCACGATCCCGGTGCGCAAAGCCATGGGCCGCCGCCCGCACGACCGCAAAACGCAAGGGCTCTGCAAGTCCGTTCCAGTCCTGCGCCAGCCCCGCCGTGTAGCGAACACGCACGCGGCCTTCCGGGGGATCGTGCAACAGCACCACGCCCCGGCCCGAGGGCGATCGCTCAAACCGCCAGCGATCTGGCGCCAGCGGGACCTCCTCGTCGCCCTCCATCCACGAGACCGAGCCGATCGCCACAACCGGCCGGCCGCGAAGACCGATGCGGCATTGGTTGGCGTCGGCTGTCTCGGACAGGTCGCGAATAACCAACAGTTGGCCGAGGAACGCCTCGACGGTGGCGGTGGCTGTTCGCAACAGCCCTTGCAAAGTCGCATCCTCGTCCGCCGTATCGAGGCGGAGATAGGATTTGAGTTCGCCGAGCGCGGCTGCCTGGGGCGCGCGATCCATCCCGGTCATCAACGCTCTCCAACCCGGATCGCAACGGATCGCTCGTCGATTGCGCCATCCGAAAACATGGCGCGATTGACGAGGGCAACCACATCGCCGTCCTGCCCGCCCTGCACCCACACCCGGGCGACACAGTCCTCGAGGCTCTCGTCGACGATCGTCACGCCGGCCTCGCGCGGCGGCGTCACGGTCCATTCCGATTGAACGATGTCGCGGTCCGGTCCGCAGACGGCAGACCAGTCCACTTCATAATCAAGTCGCGCATCCGGATCCTTCAGGAACATGGCCCGGCTCCTTCCACTATGCGGATCTCAGACCGGATCCCCGATCTCGATCGACCAGGTTTCGAAGCTCACGGTGCCCCCGGCCGGCAGCGCCTGCTCCGGGCAGGTCGTCACATAGAGAAGCCGGCTTCCGACAGTGTCGAGGAGCGCCACATGATTGGCCACGCCAGCCGACGTCACGGAGACATTCTGCTTGCCGAGCACCGAAACCTTCCGCCCCGAGATGTCGCCGGGCGCCAGCGCGAAGTCCGCAGGCACAAGATCTGCCTCCGCAAGCCTCCCGGCCATTGCCGCCATGAAGCTCGCCGGCTGCCCGTTCACGGCCACCATGCGTGTTGCCGAAGCGATCACACCGAACGCGCCGTCAAGCACGTCGTTTGCCACCCACTTTCCCATGAAATCACTCCTCTCAAGCAATGGAACCGGGCGCAGGCCCGGTCATTCCGGCTGAACCTCGACCCGACGCGGGTCCGGGCGGACGGTCAGGCGGCGATTGCCGCCACGACCTTGCTGCCCGGAAACGAGCCGGACGAGCACGGTTGAACCGCGCATCACGTGAAGCGCTGCCGCTCCCAGAAGTCGCGCGATCACGCCAAGGCTCGCCTCGCCGGCCTGCATCTCATGACGCGCGGAGGCCGACGAGAGGATCGCTGGCGGAACAGCCGGGTCCAGCGCCGGCGCACCCGCCCGATGCGGGTGGATCGCCGACTGTCCGGCCAGCACCAGCACGGGGGCCTCTGCGAGCAACACAGCCTCGTCAGCCCGGTGCCCGTGCCGCGTGCTCTCTCCGGCAAGGGTCGGGGCCGGGTCGGCATGCGATCCGGCGAACGCGCCGGCGTCCATCAGCAGTCCGCGCGGCGCACCTTGAAGATCACGCGGATAGTTGCAAGGCCGGCTTCGAAGCCCCCAGGCAGGCGAGAGCACGGTCAGCCTGTAATCGCCGTTTCCCCCTCCGGCGGCCTCGGCCGAGTTGTCGGCCACGAAGCCGGCCGCGAATTGGGCGGCCGTGAAGCCGGGGATGGTGTTGCCCCGGATCGTGTTGATCCCACCGAAGCGGAGGTCATAGTCGTTCGAGCTGATCTCGCCGCCGATCCGGTCGGCAATGAATGTGTCGCTGAGACCGGTCGAGTGCATGATGGGCCAGGCCCCGGTTGCAATCGAAGAGCCATTGAACACGTCGTGCTTGCTGGCATTCCGGTTGAGGATGCACCCGACCCGATAGACCAGCGCGTGCCGATTGTTGCCGCCGGCCGGCGGGTCGTTGTGCAGGTTCCACCGGCCGCCCACCAGCGTCACGCCATCGAAAATGAATTCGCGGATCTGGTTGTGGTTCCCCTCGCCCGTCTGGATCGACACATTCTGCCCGCCCGCCCGTTCATAGAGGCAGTTGATGAGCGCCGCGCGGCTGCGCGTGGCAGGCGCCTCGGCCGTTCCGCCAGGCTCGCCCATGTGCGGATAAACGGCGCCGTTGGTCTGTCCGAAGTGCGCGTTCAGAAGGCTGATGTGGCCATCCCACACGATGTGGAGCGGCGCGCCGCTACCGCTCTTGACCATCAGGTTGGCCCGCGATCCGCCCGAAGTCGTCGAGCGCATCACACCCACACCCCCGGCGGTTCCGGCGATGCCGGGCAGTGCGCTGCCGAAGATATAGTCGTTGCTGTCCGACTTGGTGACGCTGGTTCCGTAGATGTTGGCAGGGGTCGACGAGCGCCAGTTTCCGGAAGTGCCGAACACCCGCACATTTTCCAGCACGAGATGCCGCAGGCCGCCGCCGTGGAACGCTGCGGTAACTGTCCGGTCAATGGACAGGTCGCGCAGCCGCAGCCCGTTGAACCGCTGGTCCCAGAGCCCGGTGTGGGTCAGAATCACATCGTCGCGTTCGGTCCCGGGCAAACCGGAGACCTGCGCGCCGATGTAGGAACCCACAATGCCCGAAAGGAAGCCGAGCGCGTTCCCGAGGATCGGCGAGGTGCCCTCGGGAACCCACACGAACTTGCCGAGGCCGAACCGGCTGTTGCTCACTGCGGCATAGCCGTTGGCGGCCGCCACCGACGCCTGTTGCTGCACGATCAGATCCCAGGCACGCTGCACGGACTCCGGCCTGTCGGAAAGCGGCACGGCCAGAGCTTCCGTCAGCGTCCCACGGATGCAGGCCGCGCCCGACGCCGTGGGATTCCCCTGGCCCACCGGAGCCAGCACCACATGATATCGCGGGATGAGCGTGCCGGCCTTGTCCAGCATGATCATCAG
>JBKBXK010000243.1:0-3501 GCA_046314095.1 Thermaurantiacus sp.
GCTTCCGGCAGGACGAGCGGGACTTTGATCTCGCTGCCGCCATGCTGGGCGCGCTCGGAGTGAAGCGGGTGCGCCTTCTCACCAACAATCCCGCCAAGTTGCAGGAGCTGACGATGGCGGGAATCGAGGTGGCAGAGCGCGTGCCGCACGCCCTGGCTCCAAACCCGCACAACGCCCTCTATCTCGCCACCAAGCGCGATCGCCAGGGCCATTTTCTCTAGGCACAGGTCTGCAGGAGGGCGATTCTGGACGGAGAAAGTCGTCGGCCGGCAAGCAATCTCCCTTCAAGGGCCGGCCTTGACAATTCGGGCCATGGTTCGCAGGTGCCCGACCCACGCACCCGTAGCTCAGCTGGATAGAGCGCTGCCCTCCGAAGGCAGAGGTCAGAGGTTCGAATCCTCTCGGGTGCGCCATTTTTTGTACCTTAAGCTGTGCCGGACCCGATCCGGTGCCAACTGTCGCTGGAGCCGGGACGACCCTGACCCGAGCCGGGAGGCGAGGCGGCGCGGGCTGCTGAACAAGGTGCGCGAATTCCTCGGCAACCTGCTGGTGATTGGCGCGGCGCGGCAGATGACCTGCCTCATCCTGCTCAAATAGCTGCCGGCGCGCCTCTCGCCAGTCCAAACAACATGCCATAGGGGCTGCTTCGGGGGGAAGGCCCGCGACATCTGCCGGCCAACGACGCGCCGCAACGGGCGCCGCTACGCCTCCCCCATCCTGAGCGCGGCGATGAACGCCTCCTGAGGGATCTCGACGCTGCCATATTGGCGCATGCGCTTCTTCCCCTCCTTCTGCTTTTCGAGCAGCTTCCGCTTGCGCGTGATGTCCCCGCCATAGCATTTTGCGGTCACGTCCTTGCGCAGGGCCGCAATCGTTTCGCGCGCGATGATGCGCCCGCCGATTGCCGCCTGGATGGGAATCTTGAAGAGATGCCGGGGGATCAGATCCTTCAGCCGCTCGCACATGTGCCGGCCGCGCGCTTCCGCCGCCTCGCGGTGGACGATCATGGAGAGCGCATCGACGGCCTCGCCGTTCACAAGGATCGACATCTTCACGAGGTCGCCCTCGCGGTGGCCGATCTGCTCATAGTCAAAGCTCGCATAGCCGCGCGAGATGGACTTCAGCCGGTCGTAGAAATCGAACACCACCTCATTCAGCGGCAGCTCGTAGCGCAGCATCGCCCTGTTGCCGACATAGGTGAGGTCCTTCTGGATGCCGCGCCGGTCCTGGCAGAGCTTGAGGACCGGCCCCAGATACGTATCCGGCACATAAATGGTCGCGTCGATCCACGGCTCTTCCATGTGGCCGATGCGCACAGGATCGGGCATGTCGGCCGGGTTGTGCAGCTCCTTCACACTGCCATCGGTCATGTGCACCTTGTAGACGACCGAGGGCGCGGTCGTGATGAGGTCGAGATCATATTCGCGGGTCAGCCGCTCCTGGATGATCTCGAGATGGAGGAGGCCGAGGAAGCCGCAGCGGAAGCCGAAGCCGAGCGCGGCCGAGGTTTCCATCTCGAACGAGAAGCTCGCGTCATTGAGGCGGAGCTTGTGGATGGAATCGCGCAGCTTCTCGAAATCCGCTGCATCTACGGGAAAGAGGCCGCAAAAGACGACCGGCTGCACCTCACGAAAGCCGGGGAGCGGATTGTTGGCGGGGCGCTTCGCATCGGTGATCGTGTCGCCGACCCGAGCCTGCGCCACCTCCTTGATCTGCGCGGTGATGAAGCCGACCTCGCCAGGGCCAAGCTCCGCCAGCTGCTCGATCTTGGGCCGGAAGGCACCGACCCGATCCACCTGATGGGTGGTGCCGGCAGCCATGAAGCGGATCTGCTGGCCCTTGCGGATCACGCCGTCGACGACCCGCACGAGGATGACCACGCCGAGATAGGGGTCGTACCAGCTATCCACCAGCATCGCCTTCAGGGGCGCCTGCGCGTCTCCACCGGGCGGCGGGATGCGGCGCACGATGGCTTCCAGCACGTCGTGGATGCCAAGCCCGGTCTTGGCCGAGGCGAGCACCGCGTCGGAAGCGTCGAGCCCGATCACTTCCTCGATTTCGGCCTTGACCTTCTCCGGCTCGGCAGAGGGCAGGTCAATCTTGTTGATGACCGGAACGATCTCATGGTCATGCTCGATCGACTGATAGACATTGGCAAGCGTCTGCGCCTCGACGCCCTGGGCGGCGTCGACCACGAGGAGCGCTCCTTCGCAGGCCGCGAGCGAGCGGCTGACCTCATAGGCGAAATCGACATGGCCGGGCGTGTCCATGAGATTGAGCACATAGTCCTGCCCGTCATCGGCCCGGTAGGCGAGGCGGACCGTCTGCGCCTTGATGGTGATGCCCCGCTCGCGCTCGATCTCCATATTGTCGAGCACCTGTTCCGACATTTCGCGATCGGTGAGGCCGCCGCAGGCCTGGATCAGCCGGTCGGCGAGGGTGGATTTGCCATGGTCGATGTGCGCGATGATGGAAAAATTCCGGATGCGTTCCTGTTTGTTCGCGGCGGGTGCATCGGTGGCGGGAGCGGTTGCCATGGCGGGCATGTGGCAGCGCCAGTGCCTTCCGGCAAGCGAGCCCCTGTCGCATCGTCTTGCGAGGAGGGATGTTTCGGCGCCGTGCCAAGGCATTGACCAGGGGGCAGCGCTGGGCAAGGCGGGATCGGTGGGCGCGCACATTCTCTATGGCTCGGAGCCGAGCTTCTATACCCGCAAGGCCTGGGCCGCGATGCGCCTGTTGGGCCTGGAGGTCGACGACCGGCTCAAGTCGCTGGCGGTGAAAGAGGAGGTGGAGGCAGCGGTCGGCGGCTATCATCGCTTTCCGGTGGTGCAGTCGCCGGCCGGCGACTGGCTGGTCGATTCGACCGACATCGGCCTGGAACTTTCCCGGCGCCATCCGGAGAGGAGCCTCATGCCGGACGCCGGCGATCTCGCCTTCCTTGTGCTGCTGTTCGACGAATGGGTGGATGAGTGGCTCTTGCGCGCGACGGTGGCATACCGCGGGCTGGACCCGGAAACCCGGACCTGGGCTGCTGAAAGGGGTGCGATGAACCTCCTCGGCCTGCCGTCTGACGCGGCGCTTCCCGATGCGCTGCGGGACATGCACGGCAAGCTTTCGGCGGGTGTGGAGCGCTTCTTCGTGCGCGCCTGCGCAATCAACGGTGTGACGGACGAGACCCGGGAACCGGTGATGGCATTCGTCGAGCGGGTGCTCGATGCGCTGCAGCGGGCGGTTCCCTCGTCGGGCTTTCTGTTTGGCAGCCGGCCGTCGCTTGGCGATGCCGCGCTCTGGGGCTTCCTCGAGGCCGGGCTGTTGTGGGAGCCGAAACCTGCGGCCCAGGTGCAGGCGCGCGCGCCGGCGCTCGCCGCCTTCCACGCGCGTGTTCGCGCAGCTGCAGGCGCCGGCGGAACGGATGGGGAATGGGCGGAGTTCGAAGCGGCGGCGGCGCAGATGGAACCGATACTGGGCGCCGACGCACTGGGCTTTGCCGCGTTTCTCGAT
>JBKBXK010000244.1:0-3500 GCA_046314095.1 Thermaurantiacus sp.
GATCTGAAGGGTGCCGAAAAGCCGGCGCGGCGCTGCGACCACATGACATCAACGCACTGCCCGGCTAGTCGCCTTCGGGTGCAGGAGGAAAATCCGCTCGAAACCTTTCGCCAGTCGCTCGAAGCCTGCTCGCGGGCACTCGGACGACGCGCGGAGCTGCAACTGTCGTGGACAGCCGACCGCCCGGCGTTGACCGGTGATCAGGCACGGGTGCCCCAGCCGCTCCGCAGCCTGTCCGCCGATCAGGTGCGCGAAGTTCGCGGCTGGGCCGATTCCTTTGCCCTCAGGAAGCGGCTGCACGACCCGCGTGCCCACGCGGCCGTGCCGGTGCGCCCTGGGCTCCCCCGCGAGCTGCTCAACGCCGCCGAGCAGGCGCGGGTGGAAGCGGTGGGCGGACAGGAAATGGCGGGCGTCGCCGGCAATCTTCGGCAGATGACCGAGGCCCGCATGCGCACAGACCCGATCGCACGAGCCCGCACGCCCGAGGAAGTGCCGCTGGCCACGGCAGTCCAGCTTCTGGTGCGCGAGCGTCTGACGGGCGAGCCCGTTCCGGCTGCTGCAGTCGGGGGCGTCCAGATGGTGCGCGACCGCATCGAGTCGGCGGCGGCCGCACATCTCGATGCGCTTGCCGAAACCATGCACAGCCAAAGCGATTTCGCCCAAGCATTCCGCGATGTGCTGAGCGATCTCGGCTTTGGCGAGCCTGACGAGCCAGAGAGCGGCCAGGAGGACGATCAGGAAACGGCAGACGGCCAGCCGGAATCACCGGACGAGACGGGCGACATGGAGGAGCAGTCCGACACCGGGGACGGGTCCACGGAAACCCGGAGCGAAATGCAGGATTCGCAGGACCAGGAGGGCGAGGCGCAAGAGATTTCGATGGACATCGACGAGATGTCGGACGCAGATCTCGGCGAAGAGGGGGACGAGGGCGTGCTGCCGTGGCGACCGACCCCGGGCGAGGCGCGGGTCCCGCCCGACTTCGATTATCGCGTGTTCACCTCTGCCCATGACGAGGTGGTGTCCGCCGAGGAGCTTTGCGACGCCGAGGAGCTGACGCGGCTGCGCACCTACCTCGACCAGCAGCTGGTGACTCTGCAGGGCGCCGTGACGAAGCTTGCCAACCGCCTGCAGCGGCGCCTCCTCGCACAGCAGAGCCGCGCATGGGATTTCGACCAGGAGGAAGGCCTCCTCGACACCGCCCGACTGACGCGGGTGATCACCGACCCTGAGCATCCGCTCTCCTACAAGGTGGAACGGGACACCGATTTCCGCGACACCGTTGTCACCTTGCTGATTGACAATTCTGGCTCGATGCGTGGGCGGCCGATCTCGATCGCTGCAATCTCGGCTGACATCCTCGCCCGCACGTTGGAACGTTGTGGCGTAAAGACAGAGATCCTCGGCTTTACCACCCGGGCGTGGAAGGGCGGTCAAGCGCGCGAGGCCTGGCTGGCAGCAGGACGGCCCGCACGGCCCGGCCGGCTCAACGACCTGCGGCACATCGTGTACAAGCCGGCCGACGCGCCTTGGCGACGGGCGCGGCGCAACCTCGGACTGATGATGCGCGAGGGGCTTCTGAAAGAGAATATCGACGGCGAGGCCCTGCTCTGGGCGCACGGGCGGCTCATGGCACGGGCGGAGGAGCGCCGAATGCTGATGGTCATCTCGGACGGTGCGCCGGTCGATGATTCGACCCTGTCGGTCAACAGCGGGAATTATCTTGAACGGCACCTGCGGCAGGTGATCGGCTGGGTCCAGGATCGCTCCCCGGTGCAGCTCGTTGCCATCGGCATCGGGCATGACGTCACCCGCTATTACCGGCGCGCCGTCACCATCATGGATGCAGAGCAGCTTGGTGGCGCCATTGTCGAGCAGCTCGCAGCCCTGTTTGACGAGGAGTCCCGGCTCCCGCCGCGGCGCGGCCGGCGCTGAAGCGCGCCCTCAGGGCTGCTCGGTGTTGCCGCGCGCGAGCGCTTCGCCGGCCAGACGCGCGGCGTCGCTTCCGGGACCCAATCGCTGCACCATCTCCCACAGCCGACGGGCATTTTCCATGTCTCCACCTGCGGCCGCGACATTGCCCGCCTCGAACAGCACGTCCGGGTCACTGCCTGCCTGCCCGGTTGCGCGCTCGATGTCGGCCGCCGCCCGCCCCAGGTCGCCCTGCCGGCGTGCAAGCGCTGCCGAAAGCATCCAGGCCGCCGGATCGTCGGGCGACAGACGGATCGCCTGATCGAGATCCGCGCGAGCCTCGGCAGTCTGGCCGAGTTCCGCCCGAACCCGGGCGCGGTCGAGGTGGAAGCTCGCCAGCCGCAACGGCGAATGCGGCCCGGCGCCGGCGATGGCATTGGTCAGATAGCGCGCTGCATCTGCATTGCGCTCGGCGAGAAACGCGGCGTTTCCAGCCTGCGCCCAGAGATCGGCGGCAAATGCATTCCGGCTTGCATCCGCCGCCTCGGCCGCCTCCGCCAGGGTCTCGGCTGCGGCCGCCGGCTTGCCGCCAGCAAGCTGGGCAAGCGCGCGACAATGGCGCGCTGGTATCCCGCCGCCGGCTCCCTGAAAGGCCAGGGCCTCCGCTTCGGCAGCGGCCGGATCCTGTTGGGCCAGGGCGATACAAGCCTGGTAGCGCGCGCGATCGGCTGCGGGATCGCCCTGTGCCGCAGCCGGGGCAGCCAGCAGCAGGGCGAGGACAAGGGTCCTGGTCACGGGCACGGGGCGAGCTCCTCTATGGTCCGCACGATAAGGGCCAGCTGGTCGGGCGCAGACAGCCGGTGATCGCCCCCTTTCACCAGGGTCAGTCGAACATCGGCTGAACAGAGCGCATGGGCGAGGCGAAGCGACACTTCCCACGGCACCGCGGTATCCTCCAGCCCGTGCAGCAACCGGACGGGAGCTGATATGTCGATCGATCCGTCAAGCAGCGCGGCCTCCTCGGCATCGGCAATCAGCGCGCGGTGGTAGCGATAGGGCTCGGGGCCATAGTCGCTTGGGCGCGTCACGAAGCCATGTGTCGCAAGCGTCGCTCGGTCCGCGTCGACCAGATTGAGCCCCCAGCGGGTGAAGTCGGGAGCGGCGGCGATCCCGACAAGGCCGGCGACGCGTGCGCGGAGCCCCAGGGCGAGATGAAGCATGATCCAGCCACCCATGGAGGAGCCGATCAGAATCAGCGGCCCTTCCGGTGCGGCGTGATCGATCACCGCCCGCGCATCGGCGGCCCAGCGCCGGATCGAGCCCTCAGCAAACTCGCCCTCGCTTGCACCGCAGCCGGAATAGTCCAGCCGCAGACAGGCCCGCCGATGTTCGGCCGCCCAGGCAGATATGAATAAGGCCTTGGTCCCGGCCATGTCCGACATGTAGCCCGGCAGGAAAACGAGTGTCGGCGCGCGGCCCGAGATGTGGTTGAACGCGAGACGAGCCTCCGCGCCGCGTTCAAGATGCTGTACTTCTGGCATCGGGGCAACTCTACTTCGGTGCCGCCGCGGGGCCAAGACTGCGCCGAA
>JBKBXK010000245.1:0-3468 GCA_046314095.1 Thermaurantiacus sp.
AGGCCTTTGTATCAAGCCCGGTATCCGGGTCGAACTCGGTGCTGCTGGACTGGTCGTTCTGGGGTTTGGCCTTGGTCGCCATATGTGTCTCCTGTGGGTGGAAATGGGGCCGCCCCCCGGCCGGATGGCCGGGAGGCGACTTTGGGGGCTTCAGATCCCGCCTGTTAGAGGACGCGCCGGCCGCTCACCATCGAGACGACCAGGCTGACCACGAACAGGACAAGGAAAACGAAGAACAGAATCTGCGCGATGCCCGCTGCAGAAGAGGCAATGCCCCCGAAACCGAACAGCGCCGCAAGAAGCGCAATCACGAGAAAAGCTGCTGCCCAACCAAGCATCTGACATCTCCTTCACTGTGTTGATGCTGGTTGAACCTCCCGCCGTGGCGCTTGTTCCTTCGTTTCACTCGTGAAAGAAAATTTTGCTGGCGTTGCCCCGAACCGAAGTTCGAAGCCCTTGAAGCCATCGTCCTGGGAAACCGCCTGAAGCGTGCCGGCAAGCTGGCGGGCAATCGCGTCCATCAGGAGGGTGCTTCTGGGGGTGGCGAGCACGGGCGCGGTCGCCAAGAGACGCATCGCGCCCGGCGCATCCGCCACCAGATCGATGTTGATGCGTGTGGCATCCGGGCGCGCCGCATCGGCAAGGGCGGAGGCAGCCTCGATCAGCCACAACGCCATGGGCACGGCCGTATCGATGCCGAGATCGGGCACGTCTGCCGCGCAATCAAGGTGGAACTGGCCCGCAAGCGCGCCTTGCCGTTCGAGCAGCGTGCACAGTTCCTGGAGGAGCCCGCGCGCCGGCAGGCTTGCCAGGTCGCCACTGTCGTAGAGCAGCCGGTGCATCAGCGCGATGGCTGCAACCCGCACCCGGGCGTCGGCCAGCGCGACGCGGCCGGGTCCCGGTTCGACCCGCCGCTCGGCAAGGGACAGGTAGCTGGCGAGCATCTGAAGATTGTTCCGCACGCGATGATGCAATTCCCTCGAGAGGGCTTCCTGCTGGCTGAGCGCGCCGCGCAGGTCCCGGTCGCGCGCGTCGATGGTGCGCGCCATCTGGCCGAGCGAGGCCGCCAGATCGCGCACCTCGCGCGGGGCGCTGCGGAAGCCGTCCAGCGGCGCGCGGTAACTGCCTTCGGCATATTCGCCTGCAAGCCCCCTGAGATCGCTGATCCAGCGCAGGATCGCCCGGTTCGTGCCGATCCAGATCGCAGCGGCGGCAAACAGCAGCACCAGCGCCGGCAGGAGGAAGCCCCCAACCGACAGCCACCAGGACCGGCCGAACATCGGGGGCTCGGGAATGGCATAGACGAGCCGAAGGTCAGCGCCCGATGCGTTGAGGACCGGCACGGGTTCGACGGCGACCGTCCAGCCCTGGCCATCATTGTCGCGGAAGCTCGTGGTGCCGCCGGGTTGGGCCAGCGCGATGCGGCCGAAGCTGCCCGGGTGGCTGGCAGCGATCACACGGCCGCGTGGGTTCACCAGCAACAGGCGGGCGCCCGTGTCTCCCGTCTGGCGCTCGAGCGCGCCGGCGATCCGCCCGAGATCGAGGCTGGCGCCGATGGCGCCTGTGAAGCTGCCCGTTGGATCGCGGACCGGCCGCAGTGCCCACAGGACCCGCCGTTCGGACACCGTTCCCCACAGCGGCCCGGCAAGCATCAGCCCGGGCGACGATACGAGGTCGGGCCACCAGCGTTGGCTATCGATCCGGAGGCCGCCAGGCGCCGGAAGCGCACTGCAGATGATGGTTCCGGACCCATCGATGACGGAAAGATTGGAAGTTCCAGGAAATCCTTTCTGCACCTCTGCCAGAACGGGGGTACAGCCCGGCCCGAACACCGTGGGATTGCCTGCAAGCGCAAGGAGCAACCCGTCGGCAGCGGCAATCGCCGAACGCTGCGCCTCGGCGGCGAGCGCAGCCGAGCGCATCGCCTGTGCGCTCCGCATCTCGCGCTCGGCCGTGTTGCGCGCAGCGCCCTGCACCACCGCCAACACCGCCAGCGGCAGGAGAGCGATCAGCAGGATGCCGAGCAGCGTGCGGCGGATGCTCATCCGCTGGCGGGTGCGCCCACCTCCTCCGGCCCGTCAAGGTAGCGCTGGAGGGCGCGGCGGCCGCGGGTAATCCGGCTTTTCACCGTGCCCAGCGGACACTCCATGACAGTGGCAATCTCTTCCCACGCCATGCCGGATTCGAGCAGCAGCAGCGCCTCGCGCTGCTCGCTCGGCAGGGTCATCAGCCCCCGCCGAAGGTCGTCAAGCAGCAGCCCGCCACCCTGGTTCGGCGGCGTCACCAGCAGGCGCTCGGCGGCATCCGGATCCCAGGCAACCATGCGCTTCTGCCTGGCATAGAGGCTGTAGAAATGGTTGCGCAGGATACGGAACATCCAGGCGCGGAAGTTTGTGCCGGGCGCGTAGCTCGCGCGCGCCGCCCATGCCTTGGCAAGCGTCTCCTGCGCGAGATCGTCCGCAAGGTCGCGATTGCCGGCCAGGCCGCGGGCAAAGGCACGCAGCTGCGGGATGATGGCCACCAGCTCGGCGCGGAACTGCCGGTCGTCCGGGCCGGGCTCGGCGCGGCACCCGCCCGCGGGTGCGGCTGGCACCTCTGCGGGCGCGCTGGTATCGGCGTGGATCGGAGCGAGACTCATGACCGGCCTTCCTTCCCGGTCGCTGCAGACTTGCCGGCCGCTTCGTCGATCGCATCGAGCAGACGAAGGAAATCGTCCGGTACCGGCTCTGCCTCCACATCGGCCCAGAGACGCTTCAGCCCTGCTGCAACCGGATCGTCGGCAGCCCGGCGCGGCCGGGTGGCCCCCGATGGCGCGCCCCGTTTGTCCTTGCTCTCCGCCATCATGTCGTCTTTCGCATTGAACATGGGCTCGCAACAGCGCAAACCCGCAGTTGTTCCCGTCTGGCCCAGGGAACCTTTGCCGCACAGGCATGTTCCCCGCTTCGCCGGCATCGATCAGAAGGAAACTGCCACATCATGCCAACGCCTTCGATACGCGACCGTCTCGCGCCCGAACTTCCCTATCTTCGCCGGTATGCGCGCGCGCTCACCGGAACGCAGAAAAGCGGCGATTCCTGGGTTCGGGCAACGTTGGAGGCCGTGCTCACCGCACCGGATTCCTTCAACGCCGATGCAGACCCGCGCGTGGAACTGTATCGGCTGTTCCATGCCTTCTGGAGCCCGCATGCCCATGGCGGCAGCCTGCCGGATGCCGGCCTGACGCTTGGCGAGGCCAGTCTCGCAGCCATACCGCTGGCGCAGCGGGAAGCGCTGCTGCTGACGGCGCTGGAGGGGTTTGCGACCGCGGACGCCGCCCGGATTCTTGCCCGCACCGAGGCCGACGTGGCCGCAGACGCCGAAGCCGCGCGCCGCGCCATCACCAGTGCCATGGCCGGCCGCGTTCTGATCATCGAGGACGAGCCGCTGATCGCCATGCATCTTGAAGCCATCGTCACCGACATGGGCCAT
>JBKBXK010000246.1:0-3461 GCA_046314095.1 Thermaurantiacus sp.
GCTCAGTCAACAGCGGTCGCCGCTGTCAGCCGCCGTTCTTCCTCGGCGATCATCCGGTCGACGTCCGCGGTCGTGTCGAGGCAGTGGACGAGCAGTTCGTCACCATCGCTTCCTGCTGCCAAGGTGCCGGGCATCAGGCTGAGTTCGCTGCCAAGTGCCACTCGGGATGCCCCGGGTGGAAGGCGGGTCTGGTAGCGCACCCATCCCGGGTTCAGCGGCATGCGCGGATCGAATGCCCGACGCGCCACGTCAATGCCGCCAAGAAAGGATCGCCAGAGGAATCCCGGGAGGAGTGCGAACAGAGGCAGCACGCGAAGCTGCATGTCGCCGCGTCGTACGAGGCGATGTGCGAGGAAGGTCGCCCCAGCGGCGGTCATTGTCCCGGGTGCGAGTGCCTCAAGATCTCCGGACGTCAGGATCAGCCAGACGCCAAGGAACAGGAGAAACCGCTTCAGATCGATGAGAGTCATGCTGCTGATCCCGCTCCCCTGCTGCCTTTTGGGGAGTGGGGGGCGAGGCCGCAAGCGTCAAGGCGTTCGAGGAGCAGGAAAAAAGAAGGGGTCGGGCGCGTGGCCCGACCCCTCGCCCGGCATCCGGGCTGTCGTCAAAAGGCGTTACCGAAGCAGCTGGAGCACACCCTGCTGCGACTGGTTGGCCTGGGCAAGCATCGCCTGGGCTGCCTGCTGGAGGATCTGGCTGCGGGCCAGCTGGGTCGTTTCCTGTGCGAAGTCCGCATCCTGGATCCGCGAGCGCGACGCGATGGTGTTGGTGTTGGCGCTCGTCAGATTGTTGATGGTGGCCTCGAGGCGGTTCTGGATAGCGCCAAGTTCCGCCCGGTTGATGGAAACCGACCGCAGCGCCTCGTCGATCGAGGTCAGCGCTTCGACGGCACCGGCCTGCGAGGCGATGTCGATATCCTTCACCTTCAGGCCACCGGTTTCGGCCCCATAGGTGCCTTCCTCGAGACCGAGCTGCTGGAAGCGGGCATAGCCTTGGCTTCCGGCATTCACCGTGAAGGCCTTCGAGCTTTCAAGCGTCACCGTCGCGTAAGCAGTCGCAGCACCGGTGTGGGCTCCGTTCACGACCGTGTAGGTCGTGTCGCTGCCGCGGATCCGGGCCGCCGTGCCAAGGCCGATACCGGCGACACCGCCCGCATCATCCACCGAGATCGCGACATTGCGCCCGTCCATGGCCTCGAACGAGAGCCCCTGACCATTGTCGGTCACCGAGACGCCGGTCATGCCGGTGAACTCGTTGATCCGGGCGGCCACCTGCTCGCGGGTCGAGTTGCCAAGGATGCCGATGGCCACGCCATTGATGGTGACGTTGAAGGCCGCGGCGTTCGAGGTGAACCCCGCACCATCGATGGCGAGGCTGTTCACCCGGGCAGTGACGCCGGTCTCTTCGGAGGAGGCATTGATCGCAGCCGCCAGCGCCACGGCGCTTCCGGCCTTGCCGCTGCTCTCCGCCACCGTGTTGGAGACTGTGTCGTCCTCGGCCTTGCTGGCACGGATCACCGTGCCGTTGATGACGAGGTCACCCAGGCGCAGCGTGCGGATGTCAGCAGCTGCACCAACAACCGCGCGGGTGTCGGTTGCCATCTGGGACACGCCGCTGGCAAAAGTCCCGGCTTGGAGGCCGGCACGTGCCAGCTGGCCCGGGATGGTCGCGCCGTTGGTGGCCGGACCGGAGACGACGATCGGCGCGCCACTGGTCGACACCAGCGAGTAGACGCCCGAGGTCGCACCGGCGCGGACACCGGTCTCAGCCGCTACCAGAGTGCCGGTGAGGCCAACCACGACGTTGCGCCCGTCTTCTGCAGTGAAGCGGACACCGAGCTGGTCATCGCCGGTGTCGACGGCAACGACGCCTGTCTGCCCGGAGATGGCGTTGACCGCGTTCACGATCTGGGATCGCCGATCCGCGGCGTTGGTGGTCGCAGCGAAATCGAGCGTCTGCGTGGCGACACCGTTTACCGTGATCGTTCCGCTCACCGCCGTGTTGGACGTCATGGCAGCACCGTGCGCCACCGTGGTTCCAACCACTGCCCGGACGCCGGTCTCGGCCGTCTTGGCGTTGATCGCGGCTGCCTTGGCAATCGCGGATGCTTCCTTGGCGCCCGAAGACACCGAGTCGCTGGACGCCACAGATGCGCCGATGGACACGCCATTGATGAAGAGGTCACCCGAGCGCAGGCTGAAGTTGGCGGCAAGCGTAACTGCATCGGCCGCAAAGGCGCCCGTCGCCGAGAGGCCAGGGACCTCGCCGGTGCCGAGATCGCTGGTCCGGGTGGAGTTGATGCCAAGACGCACCGTCTCGCCAGCGCGCGCACCGGTCTGAAGCGTCAGGTTCTTCGAGGTGCCGTCCAGCAGCCGGATGCCGTTGAAGTTGGTCCGGTTGGCGACATTCTCGATTTCGCCCTTGAGCTGCGAGACTTCCACCTGGAGTGCCGCGCGGTCTTCGCCCGACATGGTGCCGTTGGCTGCCTGGACCGCCAGCTCCCGCATCCGCTGAAGCATGTTGGTGATCTCGCCCATCGCCGTTTCGGCCGTCTGGGCGAGGCTGATGCCGTCGCCGGCATTGCGGATGGCAACGGTAAGTCCGCGCACGTCCGCTGTCATGCGCTGGGCGATCGCGAGACCTGCGGCATCGTCCTTGGCGCTGTTGATCCGAAGGCCCGAAGACAGGCGCTCCATGGCCCGCTCCATGCCCATCATCGCCATCCGGCCACCGTTCTGGGCCTTCAGTGCAGAGAGATTGGTATTGATGATCGTCATTGCTGAACCCTTCGCCTGTGATCGGGCCGGCTGCCTGGCCGTGCCCCGGCCGACTTCACGGCAGCGCTTGCCCGCAGTTAAGCCGGAGGCGAGAGACGTTCACGATGGCGGCCCGGCAACCAATCGCGATCCTGCTCGAAACGGCGGACTTTCTGGTGGTGGACAAGCCGGCCGGAATTCCGGTCACGCCGGGGCGACGAGGAGGCCCAAGCCTGGAAGGGCTGCTTGCGGCGGAGCGGCCCAAGGTACACCATCCACCGCGCGCCGTGCACCGGCTGGATCAGGACACCAGCGGCTGCCTTCTGCTGGCTCGCCGCGCGCGTGCACTTCGCCAGCTCGGACGGGCATTCGCCGAGGGCCAGGTGGCGAAACTCTATCTGGCGGTGGTCAGCCCCGGGCCGGAGCAGGCCGAGGGCCTGGTCGATGCGCCGCTTGCAAAGGTGTCGCGGCCCGCAGACGGCTGGCGGATGGTGATGGCGGAAAACGGCAAGCCCGCGAGAACCCGCTGGCGCCGCCTTGCAACGGAAGGGGACGAGGCGCTGGTGGCCCTTCTGCCGGAGACGGGCCGCACACACCAGCTGCGCGTGCACGCGCAGGCGCTTGCGCCTGGCGCGGCAATCATCGGGGATCGGGTCTACGGGCGTTCGGACAGAAGCGGCCGGATGCTGCACGCAGCGGCACTCC
>JBKBXK010000247.1:0-3460 GCA_046314095.1 Thermaurantiacus sp.
GGCCGATTCGCTGATCTTCACCAGCGGCGGCACGGAGGCGATCGCGCTGGCAATCGGCGGGGCGGGCTGCGGCCCCCTCCTCGTTGGCGCAACCGAACATGCCGCCGTCCGCGAATCAGCGCCGGGCGCCACTCCCATTCCTGTCGATGCCGACGGCCGCATCGCGCCCGCGGGCCTCGAACCGCTGCTGGTGCAGGCCGGCCCGGGCGCGCTGGTGGCGGTGCAGCACGCGAACAACGAAACCGGGGCGGTGCAGGATATCGGTGCGATTTCGGCCTCCGTCCATGCAGCGGGCGGGCGGCTCCTGTGCGATTGCGTCCAGTCCGCCGGCAAGATCGCCCTTCCAGATGCAGCCGATTTCATCGCGGTCTCCGCCCACAAGCTCGGCGGCCCGGCCGGCGTGGGCGCACTGGTGGTGCGCTGCAAGGACGGCTTCCGGCCGGTGCAGCGCGGCGGCGGGCAGGAGGGCGGCTGGCGTGGCGGCACCGAGAATCTGCTCGGCATCCTGGGTTTCGCGGCCGCGCTGGAGGCGCTCGCGGATGGCTGGGCGGAGCAGCTTCGCCCCCTCCAGTCCCGGCTGGAAACAGCGGCGGTTGCGCACGGCGCCCGGGTGAACGCGGCCGGGGGCGAACGGCTGCCCACGATTTCCTCGATCCATCTGCCCGGCGTGCCGGCTGCAACCCAGCTGATGGCGCTCGATCTGGCAGGCATCGCCGTGAGCCAGGGGGCGGCCTGTTCGTCGGGCACGCTCAAGCCCTCCGAAACCCTCGGTGCCATGGGCGCGGCCGACGCGGCCTCGGAATCGCTCCGCGTGTCCATGGGCTGGTCCACCACGGGGGCAGACATCGACCGCTTCCTCGCAGCCTGGGCCCCGCTTGCCGAGCGCGCCCGCACCCGCCGGGGCACGCGGGCCGCGGCATGATCGATCTCGACGCCCAGGCCACCACCCCGCTCGCGCCCGAGGCGCTGGCGGCGATGCTGCCCTTTCTCGAAGGCCAGCACTGGAACCCGCACAGCGCGCACCGCGGCGGCCGTATCGCCAGGGCCGCGCTCGAGGCCGCCCGCGTGCAGGTGTCGGCGCTGCTCGATGCCGAACCCGAAGGGCTGATGTTCACCTCCGGCGCGACCGAGGCGAACAATCTGGCACTGAAGGGCCTGCTGGCGGAGCGGCAGGGGAACCGCCGGCGGCTTCTCACCTTCGCGACCGAGCACAGCTGCGTCCTGGAATCCGCGCGGCACCTGGCCCGGCTCGGAGTTCCGCTCACCATCCTCCCCGTCTCCGGCGACGGCCTGCCCGACATGGCAGCCTATCGGGCCGCCTTGGGCGACGACGTGGCGCTGGTTTCCGCGATGGCGGTCAACAACGAGATCGGCAGCATCTGGCCGATTGCGGAGCTGGCGGCGATGGCGCATGCCGCGGGCGCCCGCTTGCACTGCGATGCGGCCCAGGCCTTCGGCAAGATCGATTGCCGCCTCGATGGCGGGCTGGCGGGCGCGGACATGGTGAGCCTGTCGGCCCACAAGATGCATGGCCCCAAGGGCATCGGCGCGCTCTGGGTCCGGCCCGGCCTCGCACTGGCCCCGCTCCTCGACGGCGGCGGCCAGGAGGGCGTGCGCTCAGGCACCCAGGCGCCCGCGCTCGCCGCCGGCTTCGGCGCCGCCGCCCGGCTGGCGATGACGGGGCTCGACGCGCGCGCCGGCCGGGTGCGGCGCCTGATGGAGATCGCGCGCGATCTTCTCGCCGCCGTGCCGCACCGTGTGAACGGGCCCGATCCGCTTGGAGCCGCGCGCTGGCCGGGCAATCTCTCGGTCACCTTCCCCGGCATCGATGCCGGGCGCCTCATCGCGGCGCTTCCGGCCGTTGCGCTTGCCTCGGGCGCGGCCTGCTCGTCCGGCTCGGGCCGGCCCAGCCATGTGCTTGCCGCCATCGGCCTGTCCGGGCCAGACGCCCGCGCCACCCTGCGGCTGGGCTGGCATGCCTTCACGCGGGAAGCGGATCTGCGCGACGCTCTGGGGCAGCTGATTGCAGCCGTGCATCGCCTTCAACGCGCCGCCGCATGACGAGGGTGCGCTTCCTGGATCCCGACGGGTCGTTCCGCATCGAGGCCGAGGGCGCCGACGGCAGTCGCCTCCTCGATCTCGCGCAGGGCCTCGGCCTGCCGCTCGAAGGCACCTGCGAGGGCGCCATGGCCTGCTCGACCTGCCACGTGATTGTCGCAGCGGAGGATTTCCCGCGGCTTCCGCCGGCAAGCGTGCACGAGGAGGACATGCTGGATTTCGCAGCCCATGCCTGCGCCACCTCGCGGCTGGCCTGCCAGATCCATCTGGGCAACGGGCTGGACCGGCTGGAGGTCCGCCTGCCGCCCTCGCACACCGACATGCAGGGCGCCTGACCCGCGCCGCGCGCCGGCCGGTTCAGGCGGCGGCGGTGCGCCGCCCCCGGATCGCCGAGCCGACCAGCCCGAAGCCCATGATCAGCATCGCCCAGGTCGCGGGCTCCGGGATGGCCGTGATCACGTCCGCGGTCGCCACCCGGAAGTTCAGATCGCACTGCGGCACCTGCGCGCCGCCGCAGGGGTTGAAGCCCGCAGCGAAGATGAGCCGGCCGTCCGGATAGGGATCCGGACCGAACTCCTGGCCGAATGGCGGATTGATGAGATTGGGGCCGAACACGATGCCGTTGCGGGCGCCGCCACCGTTGTTCACCAGCGTCAGCGTATAGGCCACGCCCGGGTCCAGGAGGATGCCGGAAAAGTCGAAATCGGTGAAAACGAACGGCCCGTCCCGGCCGGTGTTCACCGGCGTCAGGGTGATGGCGCGAAGGATCGCGCCGCCAAGGCCCTCGCCCTCGCGCAGACGCACGGTCACGCTGTTCTGGGCCGCGGCGGGATTGAGGGTGGCGAACTGCACGCCGATGGTCAGAAGCTCGGCGCCCGGCGCAAGGAAGCTCTGCCCGAACTCGCCGCCGGTGAAGCTCATCGTCTGGATCCGAAGGCCGGTGTCAACGACCAGCTCGGCGGCTGCGGCCGGGGCGGCAACAGCAAGGGCGGCAACGGCAGCAAGGGCGGGGGCGAAGCGGCGCATCGGGCGATCCTCTCATCAACGATGCGGATGCAGTGCCCGCCGTTCGTGGCAGGCGCGTTGATGCCGCGTGAAGCTTGGATGACAGTCGCAGGGGCCGATTGGCCAATGCGCCGCACACCGGCCGACCCGGGCGTCTAGATCAGGCCCGCCAGCGGGCTTGAGGGATCGGCATAGCGGCGGGGCGCCATGCGGCCGGCGAGATAGGCATCGCGCCCGGCCTCCACCGCGGCCTTCATCGCCCGCGCCATCCGGACCGGGTCCTTGGCCTCGGCAATGGCCGTGTTCATCAGCACCCCGTCGCAGCCGAGCTCCATGGCGATCGCGGCGTCGCTTGCCGTGCCAACGCCCGCGTCCACCAGCACAGGCACCTTCGCCT
>JBKBXK010000248.1:0-3457 GCA_046314095.1 Thermaurantiacus sp.
CCACCCGGCCCACCACCAGCAGCGCCGGGCTGCGCACTCCGGCCCGCGTCACGGCCTCGCCCATGTCCGCAAGCAGCGTGCGCACGGTCCGCGCGCCCGGCAGGGTTCCCCGCTCCAGAACGGCCACCGGCATGTCCGGCGCAACCCCGTCCGCCATCAGTTTCTCGGCAATCGCGGCCGCCGTCGTCACGCCCATATAGACCACCAGCGTCCGCCCGGCCCCGGCAAGCCCGCGCCAGTCCTGCTCGCGCAGGCCCTGGCAGGTGCCGGCAACGAAGGTCACAGCGGATGCAAGCTCCCGGTGGGTCAGGGGCAGCCGCGCCGCCGCCGCGCATCCAAGCGCCGCCGAAACGCCCGGCACCACGTCATGCGGGATCCCCGCCGCGCGCAGCGCCTCCACTTCCTCGCCGCCGCGGCCGAAGATGAAGGGGTCGCCGCCCTTCAGCCGCACCACCCGCTTGCCGTCGCGCGCCCGGGCAACCAGCAGCGCCTCGATCTCGCGCTGCGGCAGGGTGTGCCGGTCCCGTTGCTTTGCAACCGAAATCCGCTCCGCCCCCGCCGGCGCCAGGTCCAGCACCGCCGGGCCTACCAGCCCGTCGTGCACCACCACTTCGGCGGCGGCGAGCACCTTCAGGGCCCGCACTGTCAGAAGCTCGGGATCCCCGGGCCCGGCTCCCACCAGCGAAACGAATCCCATGTCCGGCGCCTGTCCCATAGCGGCCGAATGCCCGTGCACGGTCGCGCTGGTCCAGCAACGGTCCCTTGGCGCCCAAAAAGCCAGGCTTCGCGCGCAACCCGGTGTTTTGCGTCGCCGCCGGTTGCGCTACAGGGGGCAAAGATGGACGCGCGCCTTCCCGACTCCGAACTCACCCGGCCGTCGCTTGGCCACCGCATCGGCGATGCGCTTGCCGCGGTGCCGCGCTGGCTCTGGTGGAGCCTCGGCGCCCTCATCCTCGTCGGCCTTGGGGCCGCAATCGCCTTCTGGCTGCTGATTGTTCGCGGCCTGCCGGATGCGGGCCAGCTCGCGGCCTACCAGCCCCCGCTGCCCACCCATGTGCGTGCCGCAGACGGCACCCCCTTTCACACCTTCGCGCGCGAACGGCGGATCTACCTCCCCTATGAGGAAACGCCGGAGTTGCTGATCCAGGCCTTCCTGGCCGCCGAAGACAAGAACTTCTACGAACATTCCGGCATTGATCTGCGCGGCATCGGCGCCGCCATCCTCACCAACATCGAGAATCTCGGGTCCGATCGCCGGCCCGTCGGCGCCTCCACCATCACCCAGCAGGTCGCCAAGAACGTGCTGCTCACCAACGAGGTCACGCTCGCCCGCAAGCTGCGCGAGGCCGTCCTTGCGTTTCGCATGGAAGAGCAGTTCACCAAGGAACGGATCCTCGAAATCTATCTGAACGAGATCTTCCTCGGCCGGAATGCCTATGGGGTGGAGGCTGCTGCCCAGGCCTGGTTCGGCAAGACCGCCGCCGATCTCGATCTCGCCGAGGTCGCGTTCCTCGCCGCCCTGCCCAAGGCGCCGTCGAGCTACAATCCGCTCACCAACTACGACCGCGCGCTCGAGCGCCGCAACTGGGTGCTCGGAGAGATGGTGCGCGCCGGCTACACCTCCGAGGCCGCCGCCCGCGCCGCCCGCGCGACACCGATCACGGTTGTCCCGCTGGCCCGCCAGAGGGACAACCGCGTCGGTGACTATTTCATGGAAGAAATCCGCCGCCAGCTCATCGCCATGTTCGGCGAGGATGCCACTGCCGGCCCCAACAGCGTCTACGCCGGCGGCCTCTGGGTCCGCTCCACGATTGATCCTCGGATGCAGGCTGCCGCCGAACAGGCGCTGCGCGACGGCCTCGTCCGCTACGACCGCGGGCGCGGCTGGCGCGGTCCCAACGACACCATCGAGCTTGGCGACGGCTGGGATCGCCGCCTGCGCGCAGTCAGCCTCGGCACCGGCTATGACGAATGGCGCGCCGCCGTCATCCTCGCCCGCGACGGCAACGGCTTCCGGATCGGGTTCGAGGATGGCTCGGACGGCCGCCTCAACGCGGGCGACGCCACCATGGCCCGCGGCGGCCAGCCCGCGCACGCGCTCCTGAAACCCGGCGACGTCATCCCCGTCGCCCGGGTCGGCGGCCCCAACTCCCGGAACTGGGGCCTGCGTCAGATCCCTGAAGTGCAGGGCGCGCTGGTGGTGCAGGAAGTCCAGACCGGACGCATCCTCGCCATGGTCGGCGGCTTCGACCTGCGCCAGTCCAGCTTCAACCGCGCAACCCAGGCCGAGCGTCAGCCCGGCTCCACCTTCAAGCCATTCGTGCTTGCAGCCGGGCTGGATAACGGCATGACCCCGGCCTCGATTGTCTCCGATGCGCCCTATTGCGTCTACCAGTCGCGCGCGCTCGGCACCAAATGCTTCCGCAACTATGGCGGCGGCCACGCCGGCGCGCAGACGATGCGCTGGGGCATCGAACAGTCCCGCAACCTGATGACGGTGCGCGTCGCCTATAATGCCGGCATGGAGCGGGTGACGAAGCTCGCCGAAGAGCTCAACATCGGCCGCTACGACCCGGTGCTCGCCATCGCGCTCGGCGCCGGCGAAACCACGCCGGTCCGCCTCGTCAACGCCTTCTCCATCCTTGCCGACCATGGCAAGGAAAAGCAGCCCATCCTCTTCGACATGGTGCAGGATCGCAACGGCAACGTCATCTGGCGGGCCGACCCGCGCACCTGCGAGGGTTGCACCACCAGCGATTGGCAGGGCCAGGCCATGCCCCGCCCGGCAGACACCCGCCGCCAGGTGATGGACGCGCGCACCGCCTACCAGGTCACCCACATGCTCGAAGGCGTGATCGAGCGCGGCACCGCAACCACGCTCCGGCCGCTCGGCATCCCCATCATGGGCAAGACGGGCACGACGACAGGGCCAACGGATGTCTGGTTCGTCGGCGGCACGCCGGAGGTGATGGCCGGCCTCTACATCGGCTTCGACCGGCCCCGCCGCCTCGGCGGCGTCCAGGGCGGCACCTTCGCCGCCCCCATCTGGCGGCGCTGGTTCGAGCTTGCCCATGAAGGCAACCGGCCCGAGCCGCAGCCCTTCATCGCGCCCGCCGGCGTGCGCATGGTCCGCGTCGAACGTCGCTCCGGCCGCCGCGTGTTCGGCACCTTCCCCGGCTTCGACGATCCCCGCGCCGGCATCATCTGGGAGGCGTTCAAGGCCGACGAGGAGCCGCGCCGCATCGCCCGCGCCCCCGATACCTCGCTCGAAGCCCGGCCCACCACGGCCCGCGTCCGCACCGACAGCGATTTCCTCCGCCAGCAGGGCGGCATCTACTAGCGTACCGCCGCTGCAGCCGGGCCACGCGGTCCAGAGCCAGCACGCGGGCACCCGGCGTCAGCGGCGATAGAGCCCTTCCGGAAACAGGCCGCCGCCCTCGATCCGGGCCTCCGCCAT
>JBKBXK010000249.1:0-3456 GCA_046314095.1 Thermaurantiacus sp.
GCGTCACACCGGCGATGGTCGCGAAGAAAAAGGCTTCGCCCGCGTTGTTGTAGCCGTTCTGCGGCGCATAGGCGGAAAAGCCGATCTGGTAGTTGCCCGGGGTCAGCCACACCGACTGGCTCACCGACTGGTCCACCGTGAAGTCGGAGACGAAGTAGAGCGCGCGGTCGCCAACCACATCGGGGCTGAGCGAGCCGGCGGCGTTGTCCGGCGGAACCGCTTCGCCGAAGGCGCCGATCGGATAGGCCGCCGCCTGGTTGTAGAAGATGGCAACCGGGGGCCGCGGGGGCGAATCGGTGTCGATGCCGCCGACCGTCCAGCCGGCAAGCCCGTTCTCGAAGCTGCCGTTGACGACAAGGTTGGTTGCAGAGACCGCCGGGGCGGCGACCAGCAGCGCTGCGAGCGCGGCGAAGGTGGGGCGAAGAGCGTGCATCATTCTGTTCCTTGCTTTGGGTGTGCCATCCCCCAATCAGGAACCGTGCCAATCGCCAGAGCGCGCCATCTGCCCGCTCCGCGGCCGGTGCACTGTCAAGTCCGCCGACAGGGCAAGCCAAAATTAACCATGCATTTCTTAATCTTGGCTGCCCGGTGCTCAGAAGCGCGGAAGGAGCGTGGCCGCGGCGGGATCTCCAAGGGCCAGGAACGGCCCGTTCCGATAGCCGGGCTTGCCATAGCGGAAGGGCTCTCCGCCTGCTGCCAGGGTGGTTCCGCCCGCACCGCGGAGCACGGCGTCTGCTGCCGCCGTATCCCATTCCGACGTCGGGCCAAAGCGGGGATAGGCGTCCGCCGCGCCGGCTGCCAGTCGGCAGAACTTGATGGAAGAGCCGGCCGACTGGGCAATCGCTCCGGGGACCGCGTCGGACCAGGCCTGCGTCTCAGGGTCGAGGTGGCTGTGGCTCAGCATCAGGACCGGCGGCCGCGCCAGCGGGCGTGATGCAATCGCCGCCCGTGGTCCGTCCCGCGGCTCGACCCATGCGCCGAGCCCCGGGCCGCCCGCCCAGAGCTTCCCGGTCGGGGGGTGAAGGACCAGCCCCAGCGCCGGGGCGCCATCCACCACCAGGCCGGCATTGACGGTATAGGCCTCCCGCCCGGCAACGAAGTCGCGTGTTCCGTCCAGAGGATCGAGCAGCCAGAAACGCGCGGTTGGCGCAGGGATGTCGCCATCGGCCACGCCCTCCTCGCCGACGATGACAGCGTCCGGATCCACAGCAAGAATCGCTGCCCGAAGGATATCCTCGGCGCCGCGGTCCGCTTCGGTGACCGGCGAATCGTCGGCCTTCACCTGTTCGATCACCCCCTTCGCTTTCACCGCCTCGATAAACCGGCCCGCCTCCCTCACGGCCGGCAGCAGTGCCTCGAGAAGCGTGCCTAGGTCCGGGCTTGCGGGGCTGTGCATCCCGCTCCTATGCGGCAGGGAGGTGACGAAGGGGAGACAGGAGTTGCCGCTTTTTCGCGTGACGATACCGGTGATTGCAGCCTTGGTCGCAGCCGCCCCGGCTTCCGCCCAGTCGGTGCAGCCCTTCGTGGACTGTTCGGCGAAGGTGGACGACGCCGACCGGCTTGCCTGCTATGATGCGGCGGCCGCCGCGCTTTCGGCCGACGCACGGCGGATCGCAGCCCAGCGGGAGCAGGAACGCAAGGTGGCCGCCGAGGCGCGCGCCATCGCAGAGGCCAAGGCGGCCGCAGACGCTGCCGCTGCCGCCGAGCAGGCACAGGCTGACCGGTTCGGCTCCGAGGGTCTGCGCATCGGTCGCGGCGGGGATGAGCGGGTCGACCGCCTTACGGCCACCATCGGCGAACTTCTTACCGACCGTGGCGGTCGCGCCGTCATGGTGCTCGACAATGGCCAGATGTGGCGGCAGACCGAGGGCCTGTCGCTGCCGCCGGTCAGGGCCAATGAAGCGGTGGAGATCCGCCGCGGTGCAATGGGCAGCTATCGGGCGACGCTCACGCGGATCGGTCGTTCCTTCAGCGTTGTCCGGATGCGCTGAAGCTCAGCCCGGCCAGCGGCTGATGGCGGCAGCCGGTTCCGGTCGCTGGCGTTCCTCCAGCGGTTTCGAGGGCGTGCCGAGGAAGAGGAACCCCGCCGGTCGCCCGCCGAGCGCGTCCGCGACGGCCTTCAGATACGCAGCAGCGCCGGTCAGCCAGTTGCCGGCAAAGCCCATGGCATGTGCCGCCAAAAGCAGGTTCATGATGGCTGCGCCGACCGAAAGCTCCTGCTCCCACTGCGGAATATGGCTCTCTCGCGGGCAGGACAGGGCAGCCACCAGGCACGGCGCCTGCCGGGCGAATGCATCAAGCGCCTCGATTTCGAGCCGTCCCGCATCCGGACGCTCAGCGCGCCAGGCGCCGGTGATGAGCGCGGCGAACGCCTCGCGGTCGGTCACTTCCACGAACCGCCACGGCGCCAGCTTGCCATGATCGGGCACACGGGTTGCAGCAGCAAGGATGGTCGCAAGCTGCGCCTTGCTCGGCCCCGGCGCAACCAGATCGCGTGCCCGGGCCGAGCGCCGCGTCAGCAGCAACGAAAGTGCGCTCCCACGGTCGTTGAAAGCGGGGGAAGGGGAATGATCGGCCATTGCCGGCCCTTGGCACGGCATGGTGCGGGCCGCTAGCACGTCTCCATGCAGCGTACCGTCGCGGCCGTCCTCCTGACGTTTCCCGCGGCGGCAGGGGCCGAGGCGCTGTTAGCCGCCGAGGTGATTGTTGTCACCGGTCGTGCGCTTCCCGCCCCGGAACCGATCAGCTCCAGCCAATTCCTGGATTCGGCTGCGCTGGAGGCATCCTCTCGCCGGCTGGACGTCGCGCTGCAGCAGGTTCCGAGCCTGCAGATCTTTCGCCGCGCGTCCTCGGCCAGCGCCAGCCAGACGGCCCAGGGCCTGACGCTGCGCGGCCTCGGCGGCAATGCGGCAAGCCGCGTCCTCGTGACGCTGGATGGCGTGCCGCAAAGCGATCTGTTCGCGGGCTGGGCTGCCTTCGCGCCGCTCAGCGCTGCGCCACTTGAGTCGGCGACGGTCGAGCCGGGTTCCGGTGGCGCGCGGCTGTTCGGCGGAGCAGCACCCGGCGGGCGTATCGCTCTCCAGTCGGCACTCGGCGAAAACCGCCTTGCCGTCCGGGGCGGGAGCCGGGATGCGATCGATGTCGCCGCAGGTCTGGCGCTTCCGACCGGCTCCGGCATCTTCTCCCTCTTCGCTGCTCACGCCCAGGGCTCCGGCCATCTGCTGGTGGATCCTGCCCGCGCGGGCCCGGCCGATGTCCCGGCGCGCTTTCGCCAGTCCGCACTCGGCGGCCGGATCGTCGCGCCGCTCGACTCCGAGACCGAGTTGCAGGCGCGACTTGCAGCCTATTCCGATCGCCGCCGTCGCGGAACCGAGGCCGGGCTCAGCCTCGCCGAGGGGGCGGATGCGGCGGCGCGCCTGGTCCACCGGGGCCGTTGGGGCGCGGAGGCGATCGCCT
>JBKBXK010000250.1:0-3413 GCA_046314095.1 Thermaurantiacus sp.
CATTCGCGGGGTGGCGAGGTCGGCCCCCACATCGAACAGGTCGTTCTGGATGCGGGCCAGCATCACATCGGTATCGGCCTGCGCATGGAGCCGCGCGATGCCGATGGCGCTCATCGCCTCGTCGGTGGTGCCATAGGCGGCGATCCGCGCCGCGTCTTTCCGGATCCGCGAGCCATCGGCGAGACCGGTGGTGCCATCGTCGCCGGTGCGCGTGTAGATCCGGTTGAGCTTCACCATGCTGCGCGCTTAGCGGACGAAACTGCCGCCAGAGATCAGAAAGAGAATGACGACGAGGAGGATGGTGACGGCCTGAAAAATGACTCGCATGGTCATCATGCGGTTGGATTTCAGGCCTGAGACCTGCTCACCGTCTCTCGTCTCGAGAGTGTCACGCCCCGAGGCCATCAGCATGATACCGCGGACCAAGGCCCACAGCGTGAGCCCGGCGGCAAGGATGATAAGCGCGACCAGAAGAGCCGTCATTGCCTACATATAGACGCCTTCGGCGCCGGCACCAGCGCGGCATTTGCGCAGGCCGTATCAGGCCGGGGCGCAGCGTCTCCGCCGTAGCGCCCCGCCCACCAGTCCAAAGCCGGTGATCAGCAGCGCCCAGGTTGCCGGTTCGGGGATGACGCCGGCCCCATCGTCCAGACGGAACACCGCGAGATTGTCGAAACGGACGGTAAAGAAAGCGACCGGCAGAGCCGCGAGCTCGGCTGGCCCGGTCGGGCTTCCCTCGCGGATCTGGAACGAGAGGTTCGTCAGCCCGAACTGCCAGATGGCGGCGAGGTCGGGGTTGAAAACCGAATCCACCAGCGCCGGCAACGCGTCATCCGTGCCGGTGGCAACCCGACCGAAAGAGAAGGTGGCAACGAACAGATCCTCGCCAAGCACCGGATCGGTCACCAGAGCCGGGATGGCGCCGCCTGGTCCGAAGCTTGTGCCCCGGCCGACCGAGACCTGATCCTGCCGGATGCCGGACGGCGGCCGGGTGTCGTTTGCAACGAGAAGCGACAGGCGCGGGAACAGGTCCGGAGGGCTGAAACCGAAAGCGCCCACCTGAAGCCCGAACACCTGCACTGCATCCTGGTAGGAGCCGAACTGGCCGAAACCACCCGGCCCCGGATTGACCGTGAGCGGCACATTCGTGTCGATCAGCATGCCGAAGGCGACCGGTTGCAGATGAAGCGCCGGAAGCTCCAGCCTGGTCGTGCCCGGCGGATTTGCAGCTGATTGCAGGGCGGTTCCTGAACCAAACACCGCCCACTGCGTTGCCCCGGCCGGCACCGCGAGCAAAAAGAGTGCCACCACGGCACCCAGCAAAAGAATTTGCATGAAGACCCCTGTTCAAACGTCGCGCCCCACGACCAATCGCAGTGAAAGTTCTCCGCGTCTTTCTGTCAAGTGACATCAACATGACAGTCGGCACCAAGAGCAGGGGTGCCGCGCAATGTCGCGGCGAGTGCCGCGCCGCTGACCCCGCGGGCCCGTAGCGCCGCGAGCGTTTCGGCATGGTCACGCTTTGCGAGGCGCCGCCCATCGGCGGCCAGCAGCAGCCGGTGGTGCAGGTAGCGCGGCGCCGGCAAACCAAGAAGCGCCTGGAGCAGCCGCTGGACGTGAGACGCCTCGAACAGGTCTGATCCGCGCACCACATCGGTAACGCCCTGGGCGGCGTCATCGACCACGGCCGCCAGCATGTAGCCGACGCCGATGTCCTTCCGCGCGAGGACCACGTCGCCGAGGTGCCCCGGGCGGGCCGGCAGGGTTCCGCGCAGCGTATCCTCCCAAGTGAGGTGGCCGGCCAGTGCCTCGGCTGCTCCGACGTTGAGGCGAATGGCGTGCGGCCCTGCGGTGGCGCGGGCCGTCGCTTCGTCTCTTGGCAATGCGCGGCATGTTCCAGGGTAGACGGCGGATGCCCCATGCGGTGCGGTAGCGGCCGCCGCAATGTCGGCCCGGGTGCAGAAACAGGGATAGGTGAGGCCCAGCGCCTCCAGCCGGGCAAGGGCCGCGCCATGTGACGGGTGCCGGGTGGACTGGATGAGAGGAGATGCATCCCAGGCGAGGCCGAGCCACTGCAGGTCTTCGAGGATCGCTTCGACGAACATGGGCCGACAGCGACCTGTATCGATGTCCTCGATCCGCAGCAGGAAGCGGCCGCCCACGGATCGTGCGCGATCGTGGGCAAGGATTGCCGAGAAGGCATGGCCAAGATGCAGAAAGCCCGTAGGTGATGGGGCGAAGCGGCTGACGATTCCGGCGGGTGACACGGCCAGCTTTCATGCGGCAATCGGCGCGCAGATGCCAAGCCGGATTGACAGCGCAATATCTTGTGCTGTCATATTCGCGACATACAGCCTCTGGTATAGAGGCGCCGGCGTGGCGAAAGCCTCGCCGGAACGTGCAGACGAAAGGCTCGATTGCCGGCGTGCTGCCCGAAGTGTGATAGGGTTGGATGCCGGTGCGCGGGCCAGCGGGCGGGGAGCGCGGATGACCGGAGCCAGACAGAGTTGCGCGGCAGCGGAGGGCCTCCGTGTATCATCCTGACATTCTGGAGCGAAACGAGCGGATTGCGCCGCCCGAGGCCTGCCCGGCGCTCGTTTTGAACGCCGACTATACGCCGCTTTCCTATTTCCCTTTGTCGCTCTGGTGCTGGCAGGACGCAATCAAGGCGGTGTTTCTGGAACGCGTGGACGTGGTTGCGCTCTACGATCGCGAAATCCGGTCCCCCTCCTTTTCCATGCGCCTGCCTTCCGTGGTGGCGCTGCGCCAATATGTGAAGCCGTCCACCCATCCGGCCTTCACCCGTTTCAACCTGTTTCTGCGCGACCGGTTCTCCTGCCAATATTGCGGCAGCCGGGACGACCTTACCTTCGATCACGTCGTCCCGCGCGCCTATGGCGGCAGAACCACCTGGCTCAACGTCACCACCGCCTGTGCGCCCTGCAATCTCAGGAAGGGCGGCCGTACGCCGGCCGAAGCCCATATGTTCCCCCGCCAGCGCCCTTTCCAGCCAACCAGTCACCAGCTGCAGGAAAACGGCCGAGCCTTTCCTCCGCACCACTGCCATGAGACGTGGCGGGACTTCCTCTACTGGGACGTCGAGCTGGAGGCCTGACGGTTCAGCTGCGGCGGCCGGTGGGGCGCTGCGCGGAGCGCTTGGCGTTGGCTGCGAACTCCTCGAAGTTCTTCGAGAACGTATCGATCAGTTCCTGCGCAGCCTCGGCCACGTCGTCACCCTCCTGCGGCGGAAATTTCTTGAGCGGGTTGCCGCCCCATGACTTGGTGATGCGTGGTTTGTCGCTTCGGTCGCCGAAATCCCGCACCATGAACAGGGTTTGCAGGGTGCGCCCGAGCAGCGGGTTCCGTTGATAGAGCATGTCGGCCACGATCACCTCGGCGTAACAGGGCGAGCG
>JBKBXK010000251.1:0-3389 GCA_046314095.1 Thermaurantiacus sp.
CATTGGTTGCGATGAAGGGCGATCCGATATAGCCGAAATCCGCGCCCATCGCTTGCGCTGCAAGCACGGCCTGCCCTGTTGCGATCGAGCCCGAAAGCGCCAGCGGCCCATCGAACCACTCGCGGATTTCCTGCACGAGCGCGAAAGGTGATGTCGTGCCGGCATGGCCGCCAGCGCCGGCTGCAACCGCGATGAGTCCGTCCGCGCCCTTCTCGATCGCCTTCCTTGCGAACCGGTTGTTGATGACATCGTGCAGCACCACGCCGCCATAGGAATGGATCGCCTCGTTCACATCCTCGCGCGCGCCCAGCGAGGTGATGATCACCGGCACCTTGTATTTCACGCACAGCGAAAGATCGTCCATCAGCCGGTCGGTTGACCGGTGCACGATGAGATTGACTGCAAACGGCGCGTCCGTCTCGCCCAGTTCCGACGTCAGAAGCTCCAGCCATTCCTCCAGTTGCGCCAGCGGCCGGGCGTTCAACGACGGGAAGGAGCCGATGATGCCGGCCCGGCACTGCGCCAGCACGAGATGCGGGTTGGAAATGATGAACAGCGGCGCGCCGATGACCGGCAGGCGCATCCGCGCCAGCAGCTTCTGCGTGATGGGATGGGTCATGGAAGCTCCTTCAACGGCACCCTGGGGTCTGCGAGGCGGGCCGGGTCAATGATCGCCCCCCGCTCCACGAGCGCGCGCCCCTGCACATAGTCGCGAGCCATGTTGATGCAGTCCATCGCCACCACGGCGCCAGCCCGCAAATAGGCGAGGGACCACGACCGCGAGGCCGGATCGCCCCGCACCACCCGTCTGTCCGCTCCAACGGAAAGCCCCACCGTCTGCAGCCGCAGGTCATACTGGTTGGACCAGAACCAGGGGCAGGCCTGATAAGGCTTCGCCACGTCGCCCTCGACGATATGTGCGGCTGCGGCCTTCGCCATGTCCACCGCGTTCTGCACCGATTCGAGGCGCACCATGGCGCCGCCGGCGAAGCGGTTGGCATGTGCGGCGCAGTCTCCCACGGCATAGACCCGTGCGAGCGACGTCCGGCAATGCGCGTCGGCAGTCACGCCGCCAAGCGCGCCATCCGCCCCTGCGGCCAGCAGCGGCGCCACGTTGGGAACGAGGCCGATGCCGGCAATCACCACGTCTGCCGCCACCCGCTCGTCGCCGGCCAGACGCACCGCTTCCACACGGCCGTCTCCCTCCAGTCGCTCCACCGTCACGCCTAGACGCACATCGACTCCCTGTCGGCGGTGCTCGGCGAGATAGAATTCGCTCACCTCAGGCCCTGCGACCCGTGCCATCAGCCGCGGCATCGCCTCCAGCACCGTCACTGGCCGGCCCTGCTTCGCCAGCACCGCTGCCGCTTCGAGGCCGATGTAGCCGCCGCCCACCACCGCCACCGGCCCCGCGACATGGAGGTCCGAGCGCAGGCGATCGACATCGTCGCGCGTGCGGATCACATGCACGCCGGCGAGGTCGGCTCCCGGGCAGGCAAGCCGTCGCGCCTGTCCGCCCGCGGCCCAGATGAGCCGATCCCATGCCAGCCGCTCGCCACGATCCGTCGTCGCCGTGCCAGCAGCCGGGTCAACCGCGGCGATGCGGCAGTCGAGCCGGATATCGATCGCGCGCTCGGTCCAGAATGCGGGTGGTCGCAACAGCAGCCGGTCCGCGGCCCGCTCGCCGGCGAGATACTCCTTGGACAGCGGTGGCCGCTCGTAGGGAAGATCCGGTTCGGCGCCCGCCATGGTGATCCCGCCGGCGAAGCCCGCCTGACGAAGGGAAATCGCGGCCTGGGCGCCGGCCTGCCCCGCGCCCACGATCAGCACACGCTCATTCATCGGCGTAGATGGCGACCGTCCGCGTGCCCGCGCTGCTTGCTGCGGCCCGATACATGCCCGGCGTCGTCATCGGCATCGCGATCGCACCCGCCGCGTTCACTGCAACCAGCCCGCCCGAACCGCCAAGGCCCGCCATGTCAGCCAAGGCAGCGTTGGCGGCGCCTTCCAGGCCTTCGCCCGCAAACCGGATCCGGTCGCAGACTTGCCCGGCGACGCGGGCGCGCAGGAACAGCTCGCCCGAGCCGGTTGCGGAAACGGCACAGGCGCCGTCCTCGGCAATCGTGCCCGCTCCAACAACCGGCGTGTCCCCGATGCGGCCTGGCGCCTTTCCCGTCAGCCCGCCAGTCGACGTTGCGGCAGCAAGATGCCCGGAACGGTCCCGCGCAACCGCACCGACCGTGCCGAAGGCGTTCGCCGGGGCCCGCATGGCGCCCTGACCCTGCTGGAGCGCGTCCTCCAGCTGCCGTCGACGGCGTTCGGTCATGAAATGGCTGTTCGGCACCTCCTCCAGCCCCGCGGCCCGTGCGAAGGCCTCCGCGCCCTCGCCAGCGAGAAACACATGCGGGCCCGTCTCCATGAGTCTCCGCGCAAGCGCCACGGGGCTGCGCGTGCGGGTCACGCCGGTTACCGCCCCCATCGCGCGAGTTCGTCCGTCCATCACGGCGGCGTCCATCTCGATTGTGCCGGCTGCGGTGAACACCGCGCCAACCCCGGCATTGAACTGCGGCGCGTCCTCGAGGAGAGAGACGGCAGCCACAACGGCGTCGACGGCGCTGCCACCGCGCTCCAGCACGGACGCGCCGGCATCGAGCGCGCGTCCGAGTGCCGCGCGGATCTCGGCCTCCTCTCCGGCGCTCATGCGGCCGCGCTCGATGACGCCCGCGCCGCCATGTATGGCGATGGCCCAGCCCTCAGCCGCGACCGGTGCACCCAGCATCAGTGCAAGCGCTGCCACCATGTTCCGCAACATGCATCCACCTCCGCCGCCGGGCTAGCGGCGGCGGAGAAGGTGCGCAACGCCCCCAAACCCGATTACGACATGTGGTGGCGGGGGCGGGGATCGAACCCGCGACCTCAGGGTTATGAATCCTGCGCTCTCACCAGCTGAGCTACCCCGCCGAACGATGCGCGGCCGCGCCGGGCGAGGGCGGCGCATAGACCCGGCCCGCGGGCGCGTCAACGATGCCGCTCATCCGCCGCCGGGAGGTGCTCCCACCCAGGCGGCCACGTCGCCGGCAACCGCATTCGCCGCGCGGTTGAGCGCGTCCGCCACCGGCACCGGCTGCACCGTGGCCAGCGGTTCCTCTCGCTCGAACCGGCGCTGGCGCACGCCATCCGGCCCGGCAAGCGTCGCGTCGTAGCGCACCCGCACCACCGTCTGCGCGCGCGTGTCCACTCCGAACGCCAGCAACTGCCCGGTCAGCACGCGCCCCGCCACACGGCCGCTGGCACGCGGGTCTACCACGGCGACCCCACGCCCGAGGAGGGTGTCTGCCAGAAGGCGCTGGAATTGCTTGCTCGGAAGCTCGGCCCAGGTCGCGTCCTGC
>JBKBXK010000252.1:0-3351 GCA_046314095.1 Thermaurantiacus sp.
CTCCAGGATGACCTTGTTGACGGCCTTGAGCCCCGGCGCCACCAGCTGCATCAGCGGATCAAGGCTGGGTTTCGGCGCCTCGGGGCGAAGCGGGACGACTGGCGCGCTCATGCAGTGCCGGCTAGGGCCGGGCGCCTGTGAAGCCAAGCGTTTTCGTGTCGCGGGGGATGGGGTGATGAGCGGATCGACGGACGGTGTGGGCGGGGCGGATGCGGTTCTCGCGGGTTACCGGCGCAGCATCGACAATATCGACGCCGCGCTGGTTTTCCTGCTCGCGGAGCGGTTCAAGGTGACGCAGAAGGTGGGCGCGCACACGGCGGCGGTGGGGCTGCCGCCGGCGGACCCGGGGCGCGAGGCGCAGCAGATCGCGCGGCTCAAGGCGCTGGCCGTGGAGGCGGAGCTTGACCCGGAGTTCTCGGAGAAATTCCTGCGCTTCGTGATCGAGGAGGTGATCCGGCACCATGCGAAGGCGGCCGGCGCGCAGCTCTGAGCGACGCCCCGCCCGGCATCAGAGAAGCCATTCGATCGGCAACCAGGAGAGGACGCGGACGAGACCGCGGGTGACCAGGGTCGTGTGCGGCTCTGTCGTCAGCACTGCCCGGCGGCCATCGTCGAGCGTCTGCAGCCACTCCATCCGGCCGCCCTCGCCAAGCCGCACCTCGTAGGCGCGCCCCGGAACATCCTCTTCGAAGGCGCGTTCCAGCCGGCCGGCGAGCCCGGGGCTGTCGATGATGAAGCCGACCTCGGTATTGAGGTCGAAGGACCGCGGATCGAAGTTGAACGAGCCGATGAAGATCCGCTCGCCATCCTTGGCGAACGTCTTGGCGTGGAGGCTGGCGCCGGAGCCGCGGAACACCGGCCCTGTGCCGGAGCCGGATCCTGGAAGGGCGCTGCCGCGGCGGAACAGGTGCAGCCGTTCCCGGGAAGCATCCTCATCCGGCTTCATCTCGAACAGGCGAACGCCGGCCTCGAGGAGTGCGCGGCGGCGATGCGCGTAGCCGGAGTGGACGACTGCGACATCCGTGGTGCCGAGCCCGTTGGTGAGAACGGAGACTTCGACACCCGACCGGGCGAGGCGGGCCAGTTCCTCGGCGCCGTCGCGGCCGGGCACGAAATAGCCGGACACGATCTTCACCGACCGTTCGGGATCGTCGAGGACCGCGCCGAGCCGTTCGGCGAGCGTGCCGCCCGGCGGCGCCTTGCCGAGACCCTTGGCCGGATCGTCGGAGACCATCGTGACCTCGGCCCATTCCAGCGCGAGATCGCCGGAGAGAAGATCGCTCACCAGCTCGGTCTCGGAGACGGCGCGCACATAGGCGCGGGCACCCTCGCTCTCCTCCATGGCCTGCCCCTCGGCGCGCAGGCGCGAGATGCCGTCCGCCGGCGGAGCGTGCAGGATCTGGGCGGCCGCATAGGCAGAGGCGCTTCGCCAATAGCGTTCGAAATCGGCCTCGACGTTGGTGGCGATCGGACCGACCGCCAGCACATCGAGATCGGCAAAGAGATCACCTTCCTGCGCGCCGAAATACTCGTCGCCGATGTTCCGCCCGCCGACGATGGTGGCGACACCATCGGCCGTGAACGTCTTGTTGTGCATGCGCCGGTTGAGACGGCGGAAATCGGTGAGATAGAGGAGCGGCTTGCCGCGGCGGATGGTGAACGGGTTGAAGATCCGCACCTCGGCATTGGGATGGGAATCAAGGGCGGCGAGCGCATCGTCCATGCCGCCGATGCCATTGTCGTCGACGAGAATCCGCACCCGCACGCCGCGCTCGGCGGCACGCAGCATCTCGCCGAGCATCAGCGTTCCCGTCTTATCGCGGTGCCAGATGTAATATTGCACATCGAGGGTCCGCTCGGCGGCGCGGGCAAGAAGCTCGCGCGCTGCGAAGGCTTCGAGCGAGTTGGCGAGCGGAACGACGCCCGACAGGCCCGGGTGCGCCTCGGCCTGGGGCGCGATGGCGCGGGCCAGCGCTGTGCCGCTGCGGTCGGGATAGCTTGCCGGGGCGGGTGGCTGATGCTGGGGAAGCGGGTTCAGAAGCCGCACGCCGACGATCAGCGCCGCAGCCCCCGCGGTGACGATGGCGGTCGTCTTCCAGAAGCCCATGGCGCACCTTTCCCGAAGAAGCCGGTGGCAGATGCCATGCCAGCGGGCAAGCGGAGCAGCGCAGCTAGAGCTTCACCCACACCGGCAGGTGATCGGAGGCGATGCTTGCAAGCGGGCTGATGTGCACGCCGGCTGCGCGCACCGGCAGCTCTTCCGTGATGAAGATGCGGTCGAGCCGCCCCATCGGCATGCGGGCGTGAAAGCTCGGCCCGGTCGGCACCAGCCGGTAGGCGCGCGAGAGATCGAGAATGGCGCCTGCGAGTGGCCGCCATTCGTTGAGATCGCCCATCAGCAGGGTCGGCATCCCCGGATCGGGCTGGCGGCCGAGATGATCGAGGATGGCCAGCGCCTGCTGGCGGCGGAACAGGCCGGAGATGTCGAGATGCATGCCGACCAGGCGCAGCGGCCCGTGGGCGGTTTCGAGATCGGCGAGGATGGCGCCGCGGGGCTCAAGGGTCGGCAGCGGCAGGATGTCGGAGCGGGCGATCCGCGTTCCCGACCGCACGAGCATGGCATTTCCGTGCCAGCCGATGCTGTGCCGCCCGGTATCGAGGGGCACCGGCGCCCAGCCGCGCGCATGCAGCAGCGGCAATGGGAGGGCCGCATGGCGGGTGCCGAAGCGAAGGTCCGCCTCCTGGAGGACGGCGATGTCGGCGCCGGTTTCCTCGAGCACGTCGAGGATGCGGGCCGGATCGCGGCGGCGATCGCCGCCGATGCCCTTGCGGATGTTGTAGCTGGTGACGGTGAGCGGCGCGCGCATCATCGGCCGGGCGCGCCGCGGTTCAGCGGCCGGCGAGCTCCGAAATCGCGTCGTCGGTCAGGTGGCGGAGACGGCCCTCGCCGGCCTGTTGGGCCAGCAGGGTTTCGGCAGCCTTCACCGAGAGATCGGCGGCGCGCGCGCGAAGTTCGGCCTCGGCGGCGCGTTCGGCGGCTGCGATCCGATCCTCCGCGAGGCGGGTGCGGCGGGCGATCGCTGCTTCGGCATCGGTTTCGGCCTGGGCGATGATGCGGCCGGCTTCGGTCTCGGCCTGGGCGAGGATGGCGCGCGCCTGCTCGGCGGCTTCCTGCGCCTCGCGCGCGGCATCGGACCGGAGGCGCTCGGCCTCGGCCTTCAGCTGCTCCGCCTCGGCAAGCGCGGCGCGCACCTTGTCGGCCTGGCCGTCGAGCGCGCGCCCGATGGCGGCAAAGGCGCCCACGCGCCACAGGAGGGCCATGAACAGGACGAAGGCGACCGCCAGCCAGCC
>JBKBXK010000253.1:0-3340 GCA_046314095.1 Thermaurantiacus sp.
GACGAGCCCGATCCAGCTGATCTCGGGCTATTCGCCCTTCTGCCAGACCTTTTTCGACAATGTGCGGGTGCCGAGAGAGAATCTCGTTGGCGAGCCAGGGACGGGCTGGGACATCGCCAAATATCTGCTGACCCACGAGCGGGAGATGATCGGCGGTATGGACTTTTCCGGCGAGGGCCGGGATTCGTTGGCGCAACTTGCGAAAAAGGCGCTTGGAGCAGACGGGCTTCGCGCCGAGCCGATGCTGTTTGCACAGGTGGTCGCGCACGAAATCGATGCGCTCGCCTTCGGGCTGACGATGGAGCGGATGAAGGATGAGGCGAAGGCTGGCCATGGCGTGGGCGCGCTTTCCTCGATGCTGAAATATGCGGGCACCGAGCTCAACAAGCGAAGGAATGAGATCCGGATGAGCATTCGCGGCACTGACGCGCTTGGCTGGGAGGGGCGCGAAGGGGATCAGGCGCGCGCCTGGCTGAGGAGCCGCGCCAACTCGATCGAAGGCGGCACCTCGGAAATCCAGCTCAACATCATCGCCAAGCAGGTGCTCCGCCTGCCGGCGGCGGGCTGAGGTTTGGACGATGGCACTCGTGCTGACCGACGAGCAGCGCATGGTTCGCGAATCCGCCGAAGGCTTTCTTGCCGAGCATTGCCCGGTGTCGGAACTGCGCCGCCTGCGCGACAGCAACGACCCGACCGGCTTCGACCGGAGCCTGTGGGCGAAGATGGCGGAGATGGGATTTGCCGGGGTCGCCATTCCGGAAGCGCATGGTGGCGCGGGGCTGGGGATGGTCGCAGCCGGGCTCGTGAGCGAGGCGATCGGCCGCAACCTCTCGCCATCCCCCTTCCTTTCCAACTCGGTTGTCGCCGCGACGATACTCGGGCGCGGCGGCAGCGCCGAGCAGCAGGCGGACTTGCTTCCGGCGATGGCCGCTGGCGCGCTGCTGGTTGCGCTCGCCTCGGATGAGCGGGCGCGCCACGCGCCCGCTCACATTGCCACGCGCGCCGAACCTTCCGGCAATGGCTTCCGCCTCTCTGGCACCAAGACCCATGTGCTCGACGGCCACGTCGCAGACCGGCTGATCGTTGCAGCCCGCACCAGCGGTGCCGACGACGACCTGCACGGGATCACCCTGTTCCTTGTCGATCCCAAGGCCGAGGGTGTGCAGGTGACGCGCCGGGCAATGGTCGACAGCCACAACGCGGCGGAGCTGCGCCTCGACAGCGTGGGAGTGGATGGCGCGGACATGATCGGCGGGCTCGGCGAAGGGCTTGTGCTCCTCGAGGCTGCGCTCGATGCCGGTCGTGCGTGCCTCGCGGCGGAAATGCTCGGCGCCTCGGCGCAGAGCTTCGAGGTCACCCTCGACTATCTCAAGACCCGTGAGCAGTTCGGCCGCCCGATCGGAAGCTTCCAGGCGCTCCAGCACCGCTCCGCCCATCTCTTCTGCGAACTGGAGTTGGCCCGCTCGGTCACGCTCAGGGCCCTGAAGGCCCTCGATGGCGAGGAGGATCGGGCGCCGCTGTTCTGTGCGCTGGCGAAGGCCAAGGTGGGAGAAGTCGCGCGGCTGGCCACCAACGAGGGCGTGCAGATGCTGGGCGGCATTGGCATGACCGACGACCATGACATCGGCTTCTACATGAAGCGCGCGCGCACCGCGGGCGAGACCTTTGGCGACGCCGCCTTCCATGGCGCCCGCGTCGCCCGGCTGCTTGGCATCTGACCGGCACGATGGCGGTGAATCTCAATCATGTGACGCTTCCGGCAGACGACTATGCTGCCAGCCAGGCCTTCTATGTCGGGCTCGGCATGGTGCAGGTCGTGGCGTCCCCGCCGCGCTATGCCCGCTTCGAGATGGAGAACGGCTCCACCCTTTCCATCGAGGTGATGGCCGATGGCGGCCGGGCAGGGGCTGCGGAAATCTACCTTTGGTGCGCCGATGTCGATGGAGAAGTTGCGGCTGCGCAGGCGCGCGGGGTGACGTTTGACTATCCGCCGCGGGATGAGTCCTATCTCTGGCGCTGTTCGCGCGCCACCGATCCTGCGGGCAACCGGATCTTCCTCTACAATGCAGGGACGAACCAGCGATTCCCTCCATGGCGGATTGACGGGCTGACAGCCGACTGAGCGGGCGGGGAGGCCCAAGGGGAGAGACAATGGCACTGACGGAACTCGATCATGCACTCGATGCAGCGGTTGCGGCGATCACCGCCGAGGGTGGCCAGCTGGGCGTCACTCGGGAGACCATTCGCGGCGTGGACTACCCCGTGTTTGCAAACGCGCCGCCCTCGCTTCGGGAGTATTTCGCCTTCTTCCTGCCTGCGCATGCCGCGAAGGAGTTCCTGGTCTATTTCGACGAGCGGCTGACCTTTGCGGATGTTCAGGCACAGGCGACGCGGATCGCCTCGATGCTCCAGCACCGTCACGGCATCGCCAAGGGAGACCGTGTCGCGATCGCAATGCGCAACTATCCCGAGTGGATCAGCGCCTTCATGGGGGCAATCATGGTCGGGGCCGTGGCCGTTCCCATGAACGCCTGGTGGCAGACGGACGAACTGGCCTATGGCCTGAGGGACTCCGGCGCCCGGCTTGCGATTTGCGATGAGGAGCGGCTGCGCCGCATTGCTGCAATCGAGGGGCGCCCCTGCCAGGCGCTCGTCGCGGTGCGGACCAGCGCTGCTGTTGCAGCCGAGCATGGCGCAACGACTCTCGAGGAGGCGCTCGACGGGGCGCCGGATGCGCCCTGGTTTCTGCCCCCGCTCTACCCCGAGGACGACGCAACGATCATGTACACGTCGGGCTCCACCGGCGATCCGAAGGGCGCAGTTGCGACGCACCGGTCGGTGGTTTCCGGCGCGCTCAACTATCTCGTTCAGGGCCTCGCCATGCTCCAGCTCGCGCAGGCCCAGGGCATCGCGCTTCCCGAACAACAGGTGATGCTGCTGAACGTGCCGCTGTTCCACATCACGGGATCTGTCCCCGTCATGCTGGTGTCGGTTGCCATCGGCCGCAAGATGGTGATCATGCATCGCTGGGACGCGGGCGAAGCACTGCGCCTCATCGAGAAGGAGCGCGCGACATATTTTGTCGGCGTGCCCACGATGAGCCTCGAGCTGATGATGCACCCGGATCGCGAGAAATATGATCTTTCGACCCTTGTTGACATCGCCGGCGGCGGCGCCCCGCGCCCGGCCGAGCATGTAGAGCGGCTGGCAGAAGCGTTCCCCGGCAAGAACCCGGCCATCGGCTATGGCCTGACCGAGACCAACGGCGTCGGTGCCGGCAACCTCCGGCAGAATTATCGGCTGAAGCCTGACTCGACCGGCCGGCCGTCGAAGCCGCTGG
>JBKBXK010000254.1:0-3306 GCA_046314095.1 Thermaurantiacus sp.
TGCGCGGCGCCGAGACGATGCCGCTTGCCGCGCTTTCTGCAACGGTTGCAGACCTCGCTGCGAGAGCGCGCGATGGCAGGCTTGCCCAGGAGGAGTTCGAAGGCGGCAGCTTTACCGTCTCGAACCTCGGCCCGTTCGGAGTGGAACAGTTCGATGCCATCATCAATCCGCCGCAGGGCGCGATCCTTGCCGTTGGCGCGGCGCGGCCGGAGCCGGTCGACGACGAAGGGGCGATCCGGATCGTGCCGGTCCTCCATCTGTCCTTGTCGTGCGACCATCGCGCCATCGACGGGGCTGACGCGGCCCGCTTTCTCGCTGCACTCGCCCGCCGGATCGAAGCGGCATGATCCTGCCGCAGGCCCGCATCGTCCAGATGGCCTTCGTGGTGAACGATCTTGCAGCCGCGGCGGAGCGTTTTTCCCGCACCATGGGAATCGGCCCGTTCCTGCTCAACCCGCACATCCAGCTCACCAGCCCGCACCATCGCGGCGTGCCGATGCGGACCGATTTCTCGCTCGCCTTGGCCCAGGCGGGCGAGGTTCAGGTCGAGCTCGTCCAGCAGCATGACGATACGCCGTCGGTCTATCGCGATATCTACGCGCCCGGCGCAGAAGGCTTCCATCATGTCGCGATCATCGTGCCGGACGTGGCGGCCGAAGTCGCGCGCCTTCTTGCGCTGGGCTTCGAGCAGGCCAGTTCCGGTCGCTTCGGCGACGCGGACTTCGCCTATGTCGATACCGCGCCGGCGCTGGGGCACATGGTGGAAGTGCTGCCGGACAACGAGACGATCCGGCGCTTTTTCGCCAAGGTGCGGCGCGCGGCCGAGGCCTGGGATGGCACCGGCCCCATCCTGCGGCCGATGTAGTGGATTATCTCTCGGTAGAGGAGGCGCGCGACCGGGCGGGGCTGAAGCTCGTCCTCACCGCTGGCGCACCCGGCCCCTGGGGCGAGGCGGCGAAGGCGATTCTCCGCCACCATGGTCTTGCCTTTCTTGCCGTTGCGCAGGAGGCGATGGGCGAGAACGGGGCGCTGAAGGCCTGGACCGGGCATCGCAACGCGCCAATCCTCGTGGCCGGCGATGCAGCGGTGTTCACCGGCTGGCACGACATTCTTGCCTTTGCTGAGCGCACTGGCGGCGGCACCCGGCTTCTGCCGGAACAGCCCGCGGCCCGGGCAGAGGCGCTGGGCCTTTCCGCGCTGATTGCCGGGCCTGAAGGGCTGGGCTGGACTCTCCGCGCCGCCATCATGGGCCTGATGGTCCCGACCGACACGCAAGCACAGGCTGGGCTTCCGATGCCTGTTCGCGAGGCGATTGCTGCTTATGGTGTCACCGCCGAGACGCTCGCTGCCGCACCCGACCGACTGACCGCGATCCTCGGCCATCTCGACCGCAGGCTGGAGGATGGCCCGTTCCTCCTCGGCAGCAAAGTTTCAGCGCCCGATATCTACTGGGCCAGCTTCTCCAACATGCTGGCACCTCTGCCGCGGGACGTGAGTCCGATGCCGGAACCCATGTGGAATCTCTATGGCAATCTTCCCGGCCGCGTGCTTGCAGCGGTCACGCCACGCCTGCTCGCCCACCGGGATTTCCTGTTCGCGCAGCACATCGGCCTGCCGCTCGATTTCTGAATGTTGGAACTTTTCTTCTACCCCTCGCCCAACTGCTGGAAAATCTCGATCGCGCTCGAGGAGACAGAGACGCCCTACAAGATTGTTCCCGTAAACATCCTGGAAGGACGCCAGACTGATCCTGACTTCCGAATGATCAACCCCAATGGCCGTGTGCCTGCGATCCGCGACCCCGAAACCGGCGAGACGCGGTTTGAATCCGGGGCCATCCTCCTGTGGCTGGCCGAGCGCACCGGCCGTCTCCTTCCGGAGGGTCCAGCGCGTCTCGAAGCCATCGAATGGCTGTTCTGGCAGATGGGCGGGCTTGGCCCGATGGCGGGCCAGGCGCATCATTTTCTCCGCTATGCCCCGCCGGGGAACGGCTATTCCGCCGACCGCTATCAGCATGAATGCAAACGCCTCTACTCGGTGCTCGACGCGCGGCTGAACGGGCGGGCGTTTCTTGCCGGGGAGATGTCGGTCGCCGACGTCGCCTGCTGGCCGTGGGTCTGGTACCATCGGATGCACGGCATCGATCTCTGCGACTTTCCCGATGTGGCGCGCTGGTTTCAGTGCCTCGGCGCACGCGACGCATTTGCGCGTGGGCGCCGTGCGGGTCTGGACATGCTCCCCGGCGATGTCCGGCCCCTGTTCGACCGCGGGCAATGGAAGGATCCGCCCGACCGCATGGCCGAGGCAACGCGGATCGACTGAACCTGCTCAGTGGCCGTGGCTGGTGTGGAAGCTCAGCTGCATGTCCTCTGCAAGGCATTCAAGAATGGGCGGCACAAGCCGATCGTGGAAATCGACGCTCATGTGATGCTCATAGGCCGCCATGTCGCGAAAGGTTGCGATGCAGTGGAACAGATCCGGATCCTCCTCGGCCTGGAACAGTTCATAGACGAGCGCATCCGGCTCATTCTGGTGCACAAGGGATTTCAGTTCCGTCTGCAAGCGGATGAAATCGTCCCGCTTTTCCGGCTTGACCTTGAGCCTGGCGATGAAACTTCTGGTTCCGGTCATGCGGCCTCGGTCTCCCCCTGTTCGAGTTCCGCCACCAGCGCGTCGCGCAGCCGGAACTTCTGGATTTTGGACGTGGACATGGGCCAGTTGGTCACGAAGCGGACGTGTCGGGGCAGTTTGAAAGCAGCGAGCCGCCCGCGGCAGTGATCAACCAGTTCGTCGGCGCCGGCCTGTGCCCCCTCGGCCAGTTCGATGAAGGCGGCCGGCACTTCCACATAACGCGGATGCGGCACGCCGACGACCTGTGCCAGCCGCACCGCCGGATGCGTCTGCAACACGGCCTCGATCTCGGCTGCCGCCACATTCTCTCCGCCCACCTTCAGCATGTCCTTCGAGCGTCCGTGGAACATGATATGGCCCTGTGCATCGATCGAACCGATGTCGCCGGTGTGAAAGAAGCCGTCCGCGTCGAGGGTCTCGGCAGTCTTTTCCGGCGCGTTGTGATAGCCTGCCAGCATGTTGGGGCCGCGGATGCAGATCTCTCCGCGCGCACCCACGTCCGCTTCGCGCCCCGTTTCGAGATCGACGATCCGCACCTCCCAATCGTCGAGTGGCACGCCGAGGCGCGTTGTGCGCAGTTCGTAGGAATCGTCCGGCCGGCTGGTGCAGACGGTGCCGGCTGCCTCGGTCAGGCCATAGGTGCCCACCTGGATGCAGCCGGGCATGGCCTTTGCC